>DAOVEW010000003.1 GCA_030668755.1 Bacillota bacterium
GTAGCCAACCAAGTGGTGGAAGACTCGTCCCTTCCCCATCAGAGCGCGATCCTGTGGGCACACTCTGGGAGGAACGAATCGATAGCGCTGCCGGTGCGCCCCTTCGGGACGACCGGCATCGTGGCCTGGTCGAACGACATGTGCTGCATTGCGCTGAGCTACCGAGATGGAGAGGGAACCCGGATTGCAGTGTATAGACTCCCCATCTAGGCATCACCCCGACAGGTCGTGTGGCGCGCAGGATGGCGGACCCCCAGACCCCAGACTTGAGCCCGGCCAGGAATCAAGGCGGAAATACCGACAGCGTGATCGTGCGGACGTTCATCTGGGACGGGGAGAACATCGTCCGGCAGAGCGACCGGGAGTACACCCACAACCCGCAGCAGTATGGGGAGCTGATCTCCCAGGGCGGGGACCCGGGGACGTATTACCATCACTACGATGCGCTGGGCAGCACCATGCAGATGACGGATGGGGACGAGGCGGTATGCAACGAGTATCTGTATCGGGCATTCGGGGAGCAGAGCGTGCTGTCGGGCAGCCACGCGAACCCCTTCACCTGGGTGGGGCGATTGGGGTATTATCGGCAGGGGGATATGGGCAACTACTGGCTGCGGGCGCGCACCTACAGCCAGCTCGCGGGCCGGTTCCTGAGCCGGGACCCCGTGCCCAACGGGAATCCGCCTGGCGGCTGGCGGACAAGCCGCTATATCTATCCGGGCAACTCGCCCCTGGTGCTGGTGGACCCGAGCGGGAGGCAGGGGTATCGTGGCCCGCGGCGTCGGCCGGAGCCGGTTGAGGCGCCCACGGCGACCGTCGCGAGGCGGTATGGGCCGGGACGTTTCCACCGGCCCCACCCGCCGGAACCGCCGGAGCCGCCCGAGCCGTTGGAGCCACAGGAGCCGGAGGAGGAAGAGCCGCTGGGCGGCGACGGCGGGGTTGCACCCACTGGGGAGGGACTGGCGTGCATGATGCGCACTCCGGGAGAGAAGAACAAGAAGGCGTACGGATACGGCTATAGATGGGTGTGTCAGTGCCCGAACCAGGAGCACTGGGAGTGCTCGATGCCGACGGGCTGGGGGCCGCCGAAGGCGGGCCACACGAAGAAGGGGAATAAGTTCGTCAAGGACCTGTGGGCGAGTGCGTGTACGTGCCACTGTGAGACGGCAGGGGGGCAGGAATGCGAGGGGAGAGTCGAGTTCCGTCGCACAGAATGGCGCCGGGACACCGACGAAGTTGTGAGCATCATCAGAAAGGGCAAGCAGGTCAAGGGGAAGTGTGTGCGGGGACCGGAATGTCGATTGGAGTGGCGGATGGGTGCGGAGAGGTCTAACGCAGGTACACTTACCCTCTCGAAGAAGGGGAGGAAGCCGCGTCGCTTCCGCGGCTGGGCCGGATACTCCGGCCCTAGCTATTCAGGAGAGAACGTGGCTTGTGGCCCAGAGAGCCAGTGCATCTCGTGCCTGGGGCCTGTTCCAGCAGGGGAGCATGAAGCAGGCGCGTGGTACACGCGCGCAAGTGGTGGGAGAGCAATGCGCATCAGCGACGGCTTCTGCGCGGGAAGAAGCGCGTTCCTCATTCACGGGGGAGACGAAGGCAGCAGCCGCGGGTGCATAGTCATACCAAACATCGGAGAGCTGGAGACACAGATGGGCGAGAAGCACTTCAACTGCAACTACCCTGTGAAGCTGACCGTGACCTACAGCATCGCGTCGGCGGGCGACTGCCCGGGAAGCTACTTCGCGAAGGGCACTTTCTCGGCCAACTGTGTAAAGATTACGTTTAATCTTCCCCACACCTGCAACGTAGGGTGCGCACCCGAGGTACTGGGTCCGGCTTCCGCTCACCTTGCTGCGCAGAGTCCTGCGCTGGCTGGCGCGGTGTCCGACGGCCCGGAGTGCGAAGGATGCTAGGCAGGGCTAGCAAGGCCAGCCTGCCCCGGCGAAAGAAGAGGCGGGGGCATGATCTCCTGGTTGTCGCCGCGGTGATGGTTGGGAGTGGAGTGCCAGGCTGCGTCCGTCAAGTGGATTTGCAGGGAGCTCGCGTGGGAGCGCAGACAGCGAGCGCAGAAGTATTGCGGCCCTCTGAAGATCAGGCCGGATCACCCACTGGAGAATCACAGCTGCCCCCCTTGGTGAAGGCCCCAGAGGTGCCATTCGTCATCGCCGATGAGAGAGCCGGCTACGTCGTGATGTCAACCTACACCGTGGTGCGCGCTTTCTGCTTCCGCACCTGGGGCTCGCCCCACCCCGATGACGCCTTCCTGCTCACCGGAGCTAAAGCGAAGGTTGACACGCAGATCGGACAGTCGGACTTTTGGGGGAGCGGGGGCGAGGGCTTGCAGCTGGGGTGGCAAGGGCGCACAGAGTATCGCTACCGGGATGCCGCGGGCACTCGACTGCTGAAGGAAGAACGGGTCCGCATTATTGACACGCTCATCCTGACACAGCGGAGCCCCTATAAAGCCCAACTCGTTGACGGTGACCTGTCGGGTGCGGCCACCGAGTCCGGGATACGGCTGGGCGACTCAGAGGAACGGCTGATTCGAGTCCTGGGCGATCCGTCACATCTCTCCGACTTCCCGCCATACCAGATCCTCTGGTATCTGGGAAAGCCGACTCATGAACACAGCGACTACCCATCCCTGGATTACGACTGGTCCTACGCGAGCGCCTACGCCGTGGAGGGGCACAAGGTGGTCGAGATATGGCTGCACGTCTCGGGCGCCGACGAGCACCAAACTCTGTGGCCGAGAGACGACATTGCCCCTCCGAAGGAAACAGACATGGGATCTCTGATCGTGGACGAGAGAACCGGCCGCGTGCAGTCAACATACGCTGTGGTGCGCGGTTTCTGCTTTCGGACCTGGGGGTGGCGCAGCCCCGATGAGGACTTCCTGCTGACCGGAGCTAAACCGAACGTTGACACGAAGCTCGGACAGTGGACCTTTGCGGAGGGTGGCAAGGCGCTTGCCGGGGTGGGCAAAGGCTTGCAGCTGTGGTGCGGCGGAGGAGGAGCAGAGCACCGTTATCGGGATGCCAGCGGCACTCGACTGCTGGCGGAAGAGGGGGTGGAGATTGATACCCTTATTCTGACGCAGCGCAGCCCCTATGATGCGCAGCTCGTGAAGAGAGACCTGTCGAGCGTGGCAACCGAGTCCGGGATACAACTGGGAGACTCAAGGGAACGAGTCGTCGCAGTCTTGGGAGATGCCTCACGTATCTCCCGGTTTCCTCCATACGAGATCCTGTGGTATCTGGGAAAGCCGACTCATGAACACCCCGGCTACCCAGACCACCCGGATTACGATTGGGATCACGCGGCCGCCTACGCCTTCGAGAAGGGCAGGGTCGTGGAGATATGGCTGCATTTCTGGAGCACCGAGGCCTGTGGAGGTTGAGCCCCACGGCCGGCAACTCGCCGGTGGTGCTGGTGGACCCGAGCGGGTCGTGACGCGAGACCGGATGGCGCTATACATCGCGAGTGCGCTTCGTCTCCCAACATAGCGCTCGCTACTAGGTCAACGAGCAAGAGGTTGCATTGTCAATAGTCTAGACATTGTCTCTTCACCCCAAAGTAGCGTCCACCGCGGTCGAAAACGGTCACCGAAGGCGTTTTGTGTTCACAACGCACATCGGAAATGCTCTCTAAGCGCTTCTGAGGGGGAGGCCGATCACCGATGTTCACCGAAAAATGGCCGTCCACACTCCTATAGGAGTGAAAACGCTTACCAGCGGTTGGTTGCAGTTGTCCGCCGCGAAAGCCCCCTGCCAGTCGAACGCTAGTAAGCACTGATAGCAAGCATTGGCCGCGTGCTCGGCCTGGAAGTAAGATCGCGGGTGTGACCGTTTTCTCTGGGTGCTTTGGATGGCGGCAGTCTGCGGGGCGACCCGCCTTCGTCGAGGCTGCGGCGGGCAGGCCCGCCACCAGTTCCTCCACCACCTGCCGCTTGAACGCGGCGCTGAATCTCCGTCTCTTCGCCATGATGAGGCCCTCTCTTCCCCGCCGCGCCTGAGGCGGGTAAACCTCATCAGAGGGCGCTGCATCTCTCCCCATTCTGTCCAGGCGCAGGGCTGCAGTCCAGGTGATGGGGTTGCGGTTGGGCAGCGAGGATGGTATAATCCGAGGCGCTGTGCCATTGGTGTGGCCTGCGGGCCGCTCACTCTTGGCCTTCCTGCTCCCGGAAAGGGGGCCGTACCAGTCCATGGGAAGGAGGTTCCCTCCTATTCGCGACTACGAGATCATGTTCATCGTGGACCCGACGCTCTCCGACAAGGAGATCGAGACGGTCCAGCAGCGTCTTACCGAGCTGACGACCGCCCGCGGCGGGGAGATGAAGAAAATCGGGCCGTGGCAGAGGCGGCGTCTCGCCTATCCGATCGGGGGGCGGCGGGACGGCATCTATGTGCTTGCGGAGTTGCGGGCGAATCCGTCGGTGGTGAGAGAACTGGAGCAGCAGCTCAAGGTGACCGAGAGCGTGCTCCGGCACATGGTGGTGCGCCTGGACGGGGAGGAGGGTGCGCCGAAAGGATGAGGCCATGATCAACCGCATCGTGCTGGTGGGCCGACTGACTGCCGATCCGGAGCTTCGGTACACCGGCAGTGGGGTGCCGGTGGTAACGTTCCGGCTGGCGGTGGACCGGTCGTTCACGGATGCGTCGGGGGAGCGGCAGACGGATTTCATCAACATCGTCGCGTGGCGCCAGCGTGCGGAGTTTGCCGCGAACTACCTGAGCAAGGGCCGGCTCGTGGGGGTTGATGGGAGGCTTCAGATCCGACAGTGGACGACGCAAGACGGGCAGCGGCGTCAGACTGCGGAGGTGGTGGCGGACGAGTTGAGTCCGCTGGACCGGCGGCGGGAGCAGGCTGCGCCGACGCCGACGGAGGAAGAGCCGGCCTCCGAGGAGAGCGAGGTGGGAGAGGGCAACGGCGATGCAACTCCGTGGGATGATCAGTGAGGGGGTTGAGGGTTCGGCAGTGCTCGATGTGAAAGGTAGAAGGGAACGATGACAACACCGCCTGTTGAGGAAACTCAGAATCAGACCCAGGAGGCTGCGCCGGAGGGGAGCGCGAGGCCTGCTGCGAGCGAGCAGCCCCCCAAAGACCGCGCGGCGGCCAGGCAGGCAGAGGCCGGCGCCTCCTCGCCGCGCGAGGATGCGCGGGGGATCCGCAGGGATGAGCGGCCCACGCGGCGACCGCGCGAGCGAGAGGGAGGACGGCGCGATCGGCGGGAGCGGCGGTTCCGGCGGCCGCGGCGCAAAGTCTGCGCGTTCTGCGTGGATAAGGTGACGCGCATCGACTACAAGGACTACGGGCGGCTGCGGGAGTTCGTGTCTGACCGCGGCAAGATACTGAAGAGCCGGATGACGGGGACGTGTGCGCGCCACCAACGGGCGCTGTCCCGAGCGATAAAGCGGGCGCGGCACATTGCGCTGCTGCCGTTTGTGAGCGAGTAAGCAGGAGGGAAGATGCAGGGTTCTCGGTCCGGCAGGCGCGGGGTGGATCTGGATGACCCGAGTTCGTACAGAGAACTGGATCCCGCGGGGATGGTGGGGTTTGCGACCGACTTGCCCGCGCAGATCGAGGAGGCCTCGGAGATAGGCCGCCGGTTCGAGGTGCCGGCGGCTTTCGGCGATCCCTCGAACATCATGCTGGCGGGGATGGGTGGGTCAGCGGTGGCGGGGGATTTCCTGATGCGGCTGTGCGAGGAGAGGCTTGCTGTACCATTCGTGGTGAGCCGGAGCTACGAGATTCCGGCGTTCGTAGGTCCCGAGACGCTGTTCATTGCGTCGAGCCACTCGGGGGACACCGAGGAGACGCTCACGGCCGTGCGCGGGGCGTTGCGGCGAGAGGCGCGGATCCTGTGCATCACGACGGGCGGCAAGCTGAGCGCGTTTGCGCGCCGGCACCGAAAGGACGGAGTGGCGCTGCTGGAGATTCCGCAGACCGATCCGCCGATGCCGCCGCGGGCGGCGCTGGGGTACTCGCTCATCCCGCTGGTACGCGCACTTGAATCGCTGGGACTGTATCCGAGTGCCGGGCGGCACATATCGGAGGCGGTTCGCCTGGTGGCGAAGCTGCGCGACGGGGTGCACCCGAAGGTTGAGACGCGAAGGAACCGGGCGAAGCGACTGGCGCTGGCGCTGTTCGGGAAGGCGCCGTGGATTCACGGGACGGTGGGCATCATGGGGGCGGCGGCGTATCGGTGGCGGACGCAGTTCGACGAGAACAGCAAGACGCTGGCGTGCTCCAGCGAGTGCCCGGAGCTGAACCATAACGAGGTGGTCGGGTGGGAGCTTGCGGAGAGGCTGCCGGCGCGGATCGAAGTAGTGATGCTGCTGCGGCCGGGCGACCACTGGAGAAATCGGGCGCGGGTGGACATCGTGAGGAAGAAGCTGGTGGGACCGAAGGCGCGGGTGCACGTGATCGAGGCGCAGGGGAGGTCGGCGCTCGCGCAGCTCCTGTGGACGGTGTACCTGGGGGACTGGACAAGCCTGTACCTGGCCTTCCTGAACGGGGTCGATCCGGCCTCGATTGACTCGATCGACACCCTGAAGAGGTCTCTGGCACGGCTGAAGCGCCCGCGCGAATAGGCGGGCATGTGGTATTGTGGTGGCGAGGCAAGGCCGGGCCGCGAGGGACGGCCATTCTTGCTGAGAACAGGTGGCGAAGATGGCGGGCAGACGAGGGCGCAGCACGTCGCGGCGGGGTCAGCCCACGGATCCCGCAACCTACTACGTAAGCTCAGACTCCGATGTGCAGTATGCGAAGCAGACGCGGCAGCGGCTGAAGCACGCGGCCATCCGGAAGTGGATATTGGGGCTGGCGTTCATCGCGGTGGTGAGCTTCGTCGTGTGGAAGTGGGGACCGGACTTGCTGGCGATGGCCCGCGTGCAGACGCACATGACGAAGCAGGAGTTCCAGGATGTTGGCGGCCACATACGCGACGGTGTGGATCGGCGGAGTGGGACCGAGTTCATAGAGCCGGAGGCGCGCTGAGGGGAGCCGTCGAGAGACCGGTAACGATCGTGGGGCCATCGCGCGGGGTGGTGGGGGCTTGGGCCTCCGTGGTGTAGCGTATGGGCGAGCGTGGCGCCGATACGCTACTTGAGTTGTGTGCGGGCTGCTGACCCCGGCCGGTGCAGGACGCGGGGTGTGCTGCGGGGTGGAGAGGGCTTATCCGGCCCCCAGTCGAGACGGTCGGCTGTGCGCGGCCTCCAGGCGCAGACGAGGAGCGGCGCCTCGGACAGCGAATCCCTTAGACATTCCGGAATGGAGTGGAGCCGATGGCGAAGACTCAAGTGGGATGGATGGATTACCTGCCGGAGCTCGTGCGGAACATGGAGAGCCCCGGGCTGCTTGTGGTGTCGGTCGACGCGCGGGGGCGACCGAATGTGATGACCGCGAGCTGGGGATCCATCGGCGTCTACTGGGGGCTCCCCATGTTCATCGCTCCGATTCGCAAGTCGCGCTATACGCACGGCTGCATCAAGCGGACAAGGGACTATACGCTTAACGTGCTGCCGCGAAAGCTGGCCGAGCTGGCCACCTTCTGCGGGACGGTGTCGGGTCGGGATCACGACAAGATAGCGGAGGCGAACCTGACGGCGGCGCGGGGGCTGAAGGTGAAGTCGCCCATCATCGAGGAATGCGTGCTGCACTATGAGTGCAAGGTGGTGCATGCGAACGCGGTGGCGCCGCGGGCGCTGGTGAGTGAGATCGAGCGGGTGCACTATCGCGATGCTGACTACCACACCTACTTCTTTGGGCAAATCGTCGCCGTTCGGGCCGAGGAGAATCTGCGGCGCCGGGTCTGAGGCACCGCGCTGGGGCCGGCAGGTGGAGAGAGCATGGGAGGACGTTTCGCCGGGCCGGCGAGGCTTCGGGCGGTCATCTCGGGGCAAGTGCAGATGGTGGGCTTTCGGGCGTTCGTGACTGGGCGGGCGCGCTCCCGGGGCGTGGCGGGGTACGTGTGCAATCTGCCGGGCGGGGATGTGGAGGTGGTTGCGGAGGGAGACCGGAAGCTGTTGGAGGAGTTCCTGGAGGATCTGCGGAGGGGGCCGCGAAGCGCGGAGGTGAGAGAAGTGAAAACGAGCTGGGAGCGAGGGAGGGGGGAGTTCGCCGAGTTCTCGGTGCGATATGGGGCCTGGTGAAGGGCGAGGCGGACGACAACGCCGATAGGGCACAGGAGGCGGAAGTGGAGGTTGTGGCGATCTGTGGGAGCCCGCGAGAGGCCGGCAATACAGCGACGCTGATCGAGGCGCTGCTGGAAGGAGCGCGAGAGAGCGGCGCGGAGACGACGCGCTTCGACCCGGCGAAGATGCAGATATTGGACTGCATTGCCGACGACGAGTGTCTGAAAGGGCCCGACGCGAAGTGCATCCTGGACGACGACATGGGGCATATCTACGATGCGCTGCGCAGGGCCGAGGCGTGGGTTCTCGGGACACCGGTGTACCACGGCCACCTGACGGGGACGCTGAAGCGCGTGATTGACCGGCTCTACGCGTTCTACATGAGCGAGGGCGGGCAGTGGCGGCTGGCGCTGGAGGGAGAGCGCAAGGGGGGAGTGATCGTGGTGCAGGCCGACCGCGGGCTGGCGACACCGGAGCGGGTGGCCGAGTATTTGGAGGAGGTGCTGCGCGCCTACAACGTGGAGCCCATCGGGCGTGTGCTGGGGTGCGAGCTGCTGAAGCGGGGGGATGCGGCAGCCCACCCGGACATGGCGGCCCAGGCGCGCGATCTGGGGAGGGAACTGGCGTCAGAATAGCTCCGTCGCGGCCGGGGGACCGCCGATTCGAGCAGATAGCGAGATGACGAAGATGCCAGCATCGAAGCGACGGCAGAGCGAGGAGGTGAAGCTGGACCGCCTTCTCGCGAAGGCGAAGCGCAACCTGGCGCGGAGGCTTTCTCCCCGCGCCGGATTCACGAAGCAGCAGGCGCAAGAACTGGCTGACCGCTATTCCCATTTTGAGGACACGAGGGACGACGACGGTTTCCTGACTGAGAGCTGTGTCTGCGTGCGGCGGCCGGACACGCCGCGGCCCTGGCTGCACCTCATGTGCAGCAACCACGACGAGGCGTACGGCGTGATGGGCTCTTTCTGGGACCCGACGGGCCTGGGGTTTCTGTGCTACGAGAGCGTGCTGGCCGGGCCGGTCACCTCTCACAAGGACGCGAGTTATGTGCCGACCGCTCCCCGCAGTACGGACGTGCGCGAGTTCTACCTGCGGGAGGAAGGCAGGCGGGGAGCGCCCCGGATATGGCACATGCTTCCACAGGTGGGACGGGAGCACGAGAAGTACTCCAACTACTCCTGTCGCTTCGGCCAGGGCTGGGTGGCGATCGAGGGAGCGCGACATCAGATTCATGCCGAGCTGCGCGTCTTCGTGCCGGTGAACGATACTTGTGAGGTGTGGACGATCCGGCTTGCCAACCAAAGCGGCCGACGCCGGAAGCTCCAGCTCTTCGCCCGCGTGAACTGGGGACTGGAGAGCCATCCGTCGTACTACTTCGATCCGAGGGTGACCTCACAGGGACAGCATCTGCGGGATCTCCGCGCCATCGTCGCCCTCAACCGACACAAGGCGAACGCGCTTCCGCGGACGGGCTTCATGATGTCGAGCGCCGCCTTTGCCGGCTTCGACCTGAGCGGGGAGAAGTTCAGCGGCGGCGGACACTTCCGGCACTTCCCGGCGGCGGTCGAGCAGGGGCAGTGCCGGAACTCGATCGGCCTCCAGCCGTACCTCGGGCTGATCGGGGCGCTCCAGTTCGATCTGACCCTGGCCCCGGGCGCCTCGCGGACGCTTCACGTCCTCGTCGGGCGGACCGAGCGAGATGAGAGGGAGTACCGTCGGCACCTGAAGACCCTCCGCACGAAGTACTTCGCCGCGCGGGGAGTGGAGCGGGAGTTCCGCCGCCTGCGCGAGTCGTGGCGGGAGATGCTGGGGAGAGCGCGGCTTCGGAGCCCCGAGGCGGAGATTGACCGTGCATACAATGTGTGGCTGAAGTACCAGCAGCACAACACCGCGCGCATGACGCGCGCGCTCGATCAAGTCGGATACCGCGATGTTCTCCAGGACCTCCTCGGGATCTGCAACTTCAACCCGGAATTCGTGCGCAACTTGCTGCCCATCGTCCTGAACCACCAGCTTGCCGACGGACGCGCGATACGCCAGTTCTTCAAGTGCCCGGGCACGAACGCGCCGAACGATGAGCGCATGTACGGCGACAGCTCGGTGTGGATCGCCGATACGCTGGTCAGCTACTTGGAGGAGACGGGGGACTTCGGCCTGCTCAAGGAGCGCGTAGGCTTCTACGACCTGGGGCGGCACGGCCAGGACAATCGCGTGAAGAGGTCTGTGTACGAGCACGCGATTCTGGCGCTCGAGGGGCTGCTGCGCAATCGCGGGCAGAAGGGGCTGTGTAGGATCGGGCACGGCGACTGGAACGACGCACTGGACGGGCTGTCGAAGCGGGGAGAAGGGGTGAGCGCGTGGTTGTCCATTGCGGTGATCTACGCGGCGAAACGCCTGCGGAAGCTGGCTAAGTATCTGGGGGACGAGCGCACGAGTGCGCTGATGCAGCGTCTTGCCGAGACGCTGACCGAGGCGGTGAACGCGCATGGGTGGGATGGGGAGCACTACATCTTCGGGCTCAACGACGACGGCCTGGCGTTGGGGTCCCGGTCGAGCGAGGAGGGCCGCATCCACGCGGCGGTCAACACGTGGGCGCTGCTGTCGGGCGTGGCTGCGGCTGCGGGACGGGAGGAGCAGGTCCTGGAATCGCTGAAGGAACTGTGGACGCCGCTCGGTGTCGTGGTGCTGGACCCTCCGTACACGCAGAAGAGCCGCGAGCTTGCCGGCCGCATTGCGGATATCACTCCGGGGCAGTTCGAGAACGGCGCGATCTATACGCATCTGCACTCGTTCTTCCTCTACGGGCTGGTGACCATCGGACGGGCGGCCGACGCGTATCGGGAGCTGAAGAATGCGCTGCCCGGGAACACGTTCCCCGACATCGCAACGGGGCCGCCCCACCAGCAGTCGAACTTCGCAGTTGGGCCGTCGCACCCGGACTTCGGAACGAACCTGTACAGCAACTTTACGGGATCCACGGCCTGGTATCTGAGGACGATAGATCGGATGGCGGGGGTGATCTCCGACTTCGACGGGCTGCGGATCGCGCCGGTTGCGCCGCCCGAGTGGAAGGAATACGAGCTGCGGAAGCGGTTCCGCGGGGTCGAGTACCACTTCCAGTTTCGACATGAGAGCGGGCGAAGCGAGGTGCGATCGGTGACGGTGGGAGGGAAGCCGCTGGAGCCCGCGGATGGGGAGTTCAAGGTGCCGATTCCGAGGCGAAAGCCGAGGAAGCCGATTGAGGTGGAGGTCGTGATGTGAGCGGGGCGGAGCCCGAGGCGATCAGTTCGCTCATCGCAAGGCATCCTGCGTTGGCCGCGTGCAAGGAGGAGATCGCGGCGGCGCAGGCCTTGCTCATCAGGGCGTACGAGGCCGGCCGCAAGGTGCTTCTGTGTGGGAACGGGGGCAGTGCCGCCGACTGCGAGCATATGGCGGCGGAGCTGCTGAAGGGGTTCGAGCGGGCGCGGCCGCTCCCGCGCGAGCTGCGGGCGAGGCTGGCGAAGGCGGGCCCCGAAGGAGAAAAGCTCGCGGGCAAGCTTCAGTGCGGGCTGCCGGCGGTCTCGCTGACCGGGCATCCGAGTTTCGCGTCGGCCTTCGCCAACGACGTAGACCCGGCGATGGTCTTCGCGCAGCTCGTGACCGCGCTGGGGGGCGTCGGGGATGTGCTGATGGCCATCAGCACCTCGGGGCGGGCGCGGAATATCGTCTTGGCGGTTCATGCCGCACGCGCGATGGGTATGAGCACCATCGGCCTGTCCGGCATGGGCGGCGGTGCCCTTGGGCCGCTGTGCGATGTCTGCGTGGTCGTGCCTGGGGAGAGCACCCCCGAGGTGCAGGAGCTACACGTGCCGGTCTACCACTACCTGTGCCGGGCAGTGGAGGCCCACTTCTTTCCGGAGTAGCTGCGCCGGCCGGGAGGGTGGGACGTCTCTCCAGGGGATTCAGTCGAGCAGGGCGGAATGCGCCCCCGCGGAGGAAATGCCAGGTATATCATGGCGAAGCAACAGAAGAGGAAGACCACGCTACATGCGCAGCCGCTCCTGCGCCGGCGGCCGATGATGCTGAAGGAAATCCACGAGGCGCCGGAGCGGGTGAAGACGTTGATCGCGCGGGAGTTCGCACCGCTGTGTGCGGTCCTCGAATCGTTCAAGCAGATGCCCCCGCCGCTGATCCTGGTGGCGGGCCGAGGCACCTCAGACAACGCGGCGACGTACGGCAGGTATCTGTTCGAGCACTTCAACGGGATTCCGGTCTCGGGGGCGGCGCTGTCGCTGTTCACATTGTATCCGACTTCCATGCAGCTGAAAGGTGCGCTGGCAATTGGGGTATCGCAGTCTGGGGAGAGCTCCGATGTCGTTGAGGCAATCCGGGCGGCCAAGCGCGCGGGAGCCTTCACATTGGCGGTCACGAATACCGCGGGATCGTCGCTTGATAGGTCTGCCGATCACACAGTCTTGCTGCATGCACGCAAAGAGCGGGCTGTGGCTGCCACGAAGACCTATGTGGCGGAGCTTCTAGCGATGGTTATGATCTGTCGAGCCCTGGGCGGTGCAATAGAGGAGAAGGAGATCGAGGCGATTCCCGGCGTGATCCGCAAGGCCATTGCCTGTGAGGATGAGATCGCCGGACTGGTCCCGTTCTACCGGTACGCCCCGCGATGCCTGTGCTTGGGACGGGGGTTTAACTATGCCACAGTGCGGGAGGTCGCGTTGAAGCTCATGGAGACCTGCTATGTGGGATCCTCGGGCATGTCGGCGGCCGACTTCCTGCACGGGCCAATCGCATTCGTCGAGGAGCACACGCCGGTCCTGCTCTTCGCTGCGCGGGGGCCAACCTATGGCTTTATGCTGGATCTTGCCAAGAAGCTCAAGGGGCAGAATGTCGACGTGCTTGGGATTTCGAACGATGAGGAGATCCTCGCCCATTGCCGCTTGGGCATAAACTGCGGGATCGATATCCGTGAGGGACTCAGCCCAATCCCGTTTGCCACGCTGGGACAGCTCTTCGCGTGTCACTTGGCGCTGACGCGGGGCATCAACCCAGATACGCCGCGGCGTCTTAGGAAGATCACGCGGACGCTGTGACCTCATCTACCGCAGCTCGGCCTCGGCCGAGCGGGGGAGCATACGGATGGTTCGGATTATCGCGCTGGCTGCGTGCGCCGCGGCGCTCGTCCTGGGCGGATGTCGGAAGACGGTTCCCGAGCCGGTGGAAGCGCCGAGGGAGAAGGAGAGGATCGTGGCGGAGATCCCCGCGACGCCCGAGTTCCGGCCTCCGACTGCGGATGAGATCACCGCGGTGAGGGAGGCGCGGAGCATTGATGTTGCGCTCGAGACGGAGAAGGGCAAGATCGTGCTGGAGCTGGACGGAAGTGCCGCGCCCGTGGCGGTGGCGAACTTCGTCAATCTGGTGCGAAGCGGGTTCTATGAGGGCATGCCGTTCCACCGAGTCGAGCCCGGGTTCGTCATTCAGGCTGGCGACCCGTCCCTCGTCGGCAGGGAACCCGTGGGTTATACGATCCCGGATGAGGAGTCGCCTCTGAAGCACCGCCGCGGGACGATTGCGATGGCGCGGTTGTATCGAGGCGGCCAGATGCTCCCGGACTCGGCGAGCACGCAGTTCTACATCTGCCTGGGG
>DAOVEW010000344.1 GCA_030668755.1 Bacillota bacterium
GTAGAATCCGTAGTTGTGGTAGCGTTCAGCAGCCAGCACTGCCGCATACGTGGTCGTGCCGCAGCTGGCGGCGGCCGCCCTGATGCGCGGTTCGAGCGCCGCCGTGAACCACGTCTCTACGGCGCCCATCGAATGGCCTACCGCTCCGATTCGCTCCTCTGCCACCTCCGGGCGCGAGCGGAGGTAGTCGATTCCCCGCATCACGTCCCAGATCATCTTCCCTTGCAGCGTGAACCCCTTCAGCAGAAGCTCGTGCGCCAGGAACCGCTCGTACTCTGCCCCCGACAGGTTCGGGTGGCCGCGCTCCTCGAACCCGATGGTGTCGGGCGCCAGCGTCACGTATCCCCGCGCGCACAGCTCCGCCGCGTATGCCTGCTGTGGGTTGCCGGCCAGGCCGACCACTTCGCTCTTGCCCAGATCGTACTGGCCCGCGTGCTGGTGATGGCAAAACACGGCCGGAAGCGGCGGCGTGCGGTGCCGAGGAATGAGCAAGAGGGCCGGCACGACGTCGCCCGGCTCTGTCTCATAGGCGACCCACTCGACGATGCGGTCGGCCTCCTCCTTGCGTCGCACCGTACGCGCGTTGAGCGGCTCCCTGGCAGGAAACCCGTTGAGCAGTCGGGTGAGCTGGCGCCGCTTTGCCCGCAGCCAGTTCGTGTGCTTCGAGGGAGACGGAAGCGCCAGCATCTCCCCTCCCGATTCCGCCTTCATCGCGCATCCCTCCGCTAGGTCGAAGAACTGCGACCCGCACGACCGGGCGGGTGCCGCCGCCGGCCTCACCTCTGCTCCCTTGCCCTCTCCGCGCCGGCAGAGAGCAGCGTGTGCCGCAGCCGTTTCCCGCGCCCCCTCGCGGCCACGGTTCTGCGGCCCTCATGCGTCATCCTTTGTGCCACGTTTCCTCCAGAGGGCGCCGAGGCCGGGTTGAACCCGGGTCGAAGGCAGACCTATAATCTGGGTTGGAGAGAGGGCGCGACCAGGGGCCAAGTCGCGTGTCAAAGACGTGGGCCTGGACACAGCGCAATTAGACCTGAATTCGGGGACGTGGTATATTCCTGCGGTCGCGCCGCCGCGGGCGGCTGCGGCACAGACAACCGAATATTAGCTGTCGACCGGCCTGAGCGGCCTTCTGTGCAGGAAGGGAGGTGACTGAGCGCGGCGCGTGGCCGGGTCTGGGAGACAGCAACCTCGAGCTGGGAGCGTGTGAGCGTGCGGGATGCGGCAGCGAGGGAACTATGGAAGCTCGTGCCGCAGCCACATCGGCGTTCGCACTCCAGCAACATCGCGACAGCAAACGAAGGAGGATGACATGCGTAAGGTAGGGTATCTCTTCGGTGCCCTGCTGTTCCTCGCGACAGCGCTGACACCTGTCTTTGCGCAGCAGCCCTTCGCAGACGTCCCGCTCAACCACTGGGCCTACAATGCAGTGAACTCTCTGGCCGAGCAGGGACTTCTCGAAGGGTATCCGGATAGCACCTTCCAGGGGAAGCAGAGGCTAACCCGGTATGAGTTTGCGCAGGCAGTTGCGCGCCTGATGGATCGCATGGAACAGATGGGCGGCATACCAGGGCCACCAGGACCACCAGGGGCTCCTGGGCCGTCCGGTGTAGGCGCCGGCCTCACGCCTGAGCAGAAGGCCACCTTGGATCGTCTTGCCAAGGAGTTCGGCCCCGAGCTCAAGGCTTTGCGCTCGGACCTGGATAGCCTGACTGAACGTGTCGAGGATCTCGAGGCCGCGCCGAAGGCGGACCTTCCCGCCATCACCGTGAGCGGTGACATTAGCTGGCGCGTCGGCCTCTACGGCACCGATCTCGGCACCGAGGACGAGAGCACCACTGGTTATCCCTTCGCGGAAGAGGTGGTGTTCGTCATCAACGGCGGCAACGAGTACTACGCGCCATACGGCGGGATCAACATCCCGTATTATGACCCGATCAGTGGGCTTTGGACTGATGACCCGAGCTTCCTGGGCGGGCCTCTGTACACTTGGAGCATCCCCATCACCGATGCTCTCAAGGACTCCTATAAGCCGAGCGACTTCATGACCATGAAGACCCGGGTCAACTTCTCCGGCCAGCTCGCCGAGAACACCGACGTCAAGGTCGGGCTGCTCGCCGGCCCGGAGACCAACAGCTATGGCGACCCGATGCATGCCGCTCTGGCTGGCTCTCCGCTGTGGCTGAGCGGCAATGGCATTATGGACGAGGTTTCGGTGGACGAGGCATGGCTCAAGTATCGCACCCAGGTGCTGCTGCCGGCCGAACTCACCGTAGGCAAGCAGTACTTCGCGCGCAGCCAGGGCCTCCTCGCCGACAACGATCAGGAGGCGATCAAGGCCTTCCGCATCGACTGGGCGAAAGGCGACTGGTGCTGGGGCGCCCTTTGGGGCATGCTGGATCGCGAGATGTTCTGGGGCCGCACCGCTGGCGCCGTCGGGCTGCCGGCCTTGGCCCCTGCATCGCCGCCTGACCCCGAGACCAGCGGCCAGGACAACTACAACCTCTACTACCTCGACTGGGCCTTCGCCGAGGACTGGAACCTGGGCGGAACGTGGCTCGAGAGCGGCTTCAACGAAGAGCAAGGCTGGAGCTTTGCCCTCGACGGGAGCGCCCGCGGCATTGACTGGTACGGCGAGTACGCGCAGCTCACTCAATGGCCCACCGGCGATGACTTCAACGACCTGAATGCAGACGGCATCGTCGACGCGGGCGAGGTGGAGCTGGACGAGTCGGATACCGCCTGGCTCACCGGACTCCGCTGGGCGAACGACCCGGTGTGTGTCACCGGCGAGTATGGACAGATTGATGCCGGCTACGCGTTGGCCCCGTCCGGCGGCTGGAGCCCGCTACATCCGCTCCTCAGCGGCATGGTGAACACCGACTACTTCACCCTGCC
>DAOVEW010000132.1 GCA_030668755.1 Bacillota bacterium
TTGGTCGTTGGCGAGGAAGGGCGTGCCGCAGACGGAGTAGGGATTCCAAAGTGGCAGGGCGCCATCGCGCAGGCTGCGGGACGCGTACTGACGCCAGACGTACATCTGGCCGACGTTGTCGGCGACCATGAGGGGGTTGAGCGGGCCGGAGACGCCGGTGGGCCGGTACGGAGTATAGGCGGGGTCAATGAAGTAGAGCGCCTCTGCGGGCAGCGGAACGCGCCCGGCGAAGACGGGCCAGAAGAAGAGGAGGCAGAGTCCGGCCAACAGGAGGGTGGCAGACAGGTCAGAAGGGCAGCCGTACCGCCGGGGCTGGCTGCCGTCTGGCGTGCGGTGGGCGCCTGTCGGTCGCCGTTTCAAGTGCTCTACAATCCGTTGGTCGGAAGCAGCAGAAGGGCGGGGATGGCTCCCGCGGGGAGTGCGCCGCATCTCGGCGCGGCATCCGCCTCCTCCGGCGCCCTGGGGCGGCCTGAGGCGGCGATCAGGTGGCCGGCATGTCGGCTGCCTTGATGGCCTCCGGGAGGTTCCCTTCGAACTGCTTCAGGTTCTCGGCAAACCGGCCCACGAGCTGACGGGCGGACCGGTCGTACTGTTTGGGGTCATTCCAGCTGTCTCGGGGTCGGAGCAGTTTGTCGTCGATTCCCGGACACGTCGTGGGGACGTGGAGGCCGAAGTTTGGGTCCTGGGAGAGGGGGACGTTGTCGAGCGCGCCGGAGAGGGCGGCGCGGACGATGGCGCGCGTGGATGCGATGTCGATGCGGCGCCCGACGCCGTAGGGGCCGGCGATCCATCCGGTGTTGATAAGCCAGCACTTGGCGTTGTGCGTGCGGATTCGCTCCCCGAACATGTCGGCATAGATCGTGGGGGCAAGGGCCATGAACGGGGCGCCGAAGCAGGCGCTGAAGGTGGCCTGGGGCTCATCTATGCCGCGCTCGGTGCCCCCGACGATTGCCGTGTACCCGGAGAGGAAGTGGTACATCGCCTGTTCGGGGGTCAGTCTCGCGACCGGGGGCATCAATCCGAAGGCATCACAGGTGAGCAGAACCACGTTGTTGGGGTGGATGCTGAGGCCGTCTCGCACGGCATTCGGGAGGTGGGTGATGGGATAGCAGGCGCGGGTGTTCTCGGTCAGGGAGTCGTCGTCGAGGTCCAGGCGGCGGGTATAGGTATCGATGGCCACGTTCTCGAGGACCGTTCCGAACCGGCGCGTGCACTGGTAGATGTCGGGCTCGGCCTCGGGAGAGAGACGGATGACCTTGGCGTAGCATCCCCCCTCGAAGTTGAAGATTCCGTCGTCGCACCAGCCGTGCTCGTCGTCGCCGATGAGCGAGCGGTCGGGGTCGGCGGAGAGGCTGGTCTTGCCGGTGCCGGAGAGTCCGAAGAAGATGGCGGTGTCGCCCTCGCGGCCGACGTTGGCGGAGCAATGCATGCTCAGCACCGCAGTCCGCGGGAGCAGGTAGTTGAGGATGGTGAAGACCGACTTCTTGATCTCTCCGCCGTACGCGGACCCGCCAATGAGAATCGTCTTCTCGCCGAAGTTGACGACGATGAAGGTCTCAGAGTTGGTGTGGTCTATCTCGGGAATAGCGTGGAAGCGAGGGAAGCAGAGGACGCGGAACTCGGGCACGTGGTTGCGGAGCTGATCGGGGTCCTTGATCTGGATGAACATGTTGCGGGCGAAGAGGCTCTGCCACGCGTCCTCTGTGATGACGCGGATGGGCAGCCGGTAGTCCGGGTGGGCCCCGACGCTGCAGTCCTGCACGAAGATGTCTTTTCCCTGAACGTAGGCGAGGAGCCGGCTGTAGAGCCTCTTGTAGTGCTCCTGCTTGAACGGGCGGTTGACGTCCCCCCACCAGATGTGGTCGGCGGAGGAGGGCTCCCGAACGATGAACTTGTCGTTGGGGGAGCGTCCCGTGTGGTCCCCGGTGCGAACCACGACGGGACCGAGGTGGGAGATAAGGCCCTCCCGGCGCCGCACAATGCGCTCGTAGAGGGCGGGAGTCGTCAGTGTCCAATAGACGCGGCCGATGTTGCGGAAGCCGTGGTGCTCGAGTCCGTGTTGGGGTCCTGAGTTGTCGTCATGCTGGTCCACGCTGTGCTCTCCCCTCCACTGGGATGGTGCTGTGAGGATGGCCGTTGCCGAACTAGACTAAATACGACGTACATCGGCCAACTCCTCCCATGCGTGGGGCATCATGGGGGAGAGATTTCGACGGTGACAGTGTGTCGCCGGCCATCGCCGTACGCAGGAACCAGGCAGTGCGGCATCGTCTCGCCGTCCGCCGTGACGGACAACCGGCCCTCTACAAGGTCCTTTGGCTTTGTGATGGCTATGTCGTAGTCGGCGCCGCGCCACCGGCGCATTAGGGACGCGCGCCGCCAATCGGAGGGGAGGCAGGGGGCGATGAAGAGGCCGTCATATGCCGGTCGGACACCGAGCATCCAGTCGGTGATGGCGAAGAGCGTCCAGGAGGAGGAGGAAGTATACCAGTTGGTGAGCGTGCGTCCCGCGTGGGCGGGGTAACAGGGACCGACGTAGGAGTTTACATAGGCGAAGGGGGCAGCTTGCGTGACGTCGGGGTCGTGCATCTCCATCATGGGCGCGATGCGGCGGAGGATATCGAGGGCGCGGTCGGGCCGGCGGAGCATGAGATTGGCGAGGAGGTAGAAGACGGCAGCGTGGGTGTAAACGGTGCCGTTCTCTCCACACCCGGGACGAATCACGGAGAGGCGCCCTACCTCGGGGTCATACTCCAGGAAGGGGGGATCGAGAAGCAGCGGGCCGAAGGGCGTGTCGAGCTTTCGGTCGGCTGCGTCGAAGGCGCGGGCGGCCCTCTCGGCATCGGCGGTCCGGCCGATGACGGCCCAGGACTGAGCGTTGAGGTAGATCTCCATGGCGCGCGCGCCCTCGGCGCCAAGCTGGCGGCCGCCGTCGGAGATTCCGCATAGATACCAGCCGCCGTCCCAGGCGTGTTCCTCGATGGCATCTCGGAGGTGTCCAGCGCGCTCGTCGTAGGCTGCGGCAGCAGAGTCGTCGCCTCGCAGCCTGCATATCTCGGAAAACTCCAATAGGCCGAGGTGAAAGGCCTGAGAGAGCCAGATGCTGACGCCCCTGCCATCCGCTCCCACTTGGTCGAGTGCATCGCACCAGTCACCTCGGTCGAACCGGATGAGGTCGTGACGGCCGCGTAGGCCATCGATCCAGTCCACGGTGCGGCGGAGATGCTCGAACAGGCTGGCCTGCTCGTCGCTCTCGAAGAACCCCACCGGGCGATCGAGAAGCGCGAAATCTCCGGTCTCCTTCAGGTAGCGCGCGACGGCGAGGACCAGCCACAGTGGGCTGTCGTTGTAGACACGGAGGTCGTGGGGCCCGCGGTTGTAGGAGAACTGGCGCAGGGCGCGGCCATCCGCGTACTGGTAGCCCGCCGCCTCCAGGATGCCGTCGCGGGCGCGTGCGGCGTCGAACGATACGATGCCCATCGCGTCCTGAAGGGTGTCCCGGTAGCCGCGGGTGCCCTCGCGGACGACACGATTGAGCTGGAGGATGTTGGCCTTGAGCCAGATGTTGGTCATGCGGTCGAGGTGGGAGTCGGGGGTCTCGATGTGCGGCTGGGCGATGCGCGCGTCCCATTCCTCGCGGAGCACTGCGAAGGCGCGGTCGGCCCGGGTGTGACCGAGGTAGCGATCACAGAGCCGGCGGCGCTGCTGCGGGTCTCCCGAGAAGCCGATGAGGAGGGTGACAGTCTTCTCCTGGCCCGGGTCGAGGTCGAGGTTTGCGGCGAAGGCGGCGATGGCCCGGCCGTCGCCAGGCATGTCGCTGTCGCGGCAGCGGCCCTCGGAGACTGCGTCGGGACCGGCGATGGAGCCCGACCCGAGGAAAGCGTCTCGTGCGGTGTCGAAGCCCGCGGCGGGAGGGTCGACTGCGGCGAACCCGGAGAACGTCGTGCCGGGGGCCGCCGGGTCGGCCAGGGATGCCACAATGAGCTTCTCGTCCTCGACCCAGTGGGCCTGGATGTAGTTGCGGTGGTTGTCCCAAGGCTTCAGATAGGGGGCGAGGTGCCATTCGATATACGGGAAGAGGGTGAGGCCTCGCGGGCGCGAGTCGTCGTTGCGCACCGTCGCGGTCCATATCTCGACCGGGTCTTCGACCGGGACGAAGACTCGGAGCTGCGTGGCAATCCCACCGGCGGACATCTCGAAGATGGTGTAGCCGAGGCCGTGGCGGCACTGGAATCGGTTGTAGGGCCGAGCGGTGGGCTGCCAGGTAAGGCTCCAGTGCTCGCCGGAATCGCGATCGCGCAGGTAGAAGACTTTGCTGAACGACTCGCCCGGCGACGCGTAAGTGATGCGGCAGCCGGGAGCGATGGGGAGCAGGCTGTGCCCGGCGCCTGTCTCCTCGACGCGGAGGCCGTACTCACGGTTTCCGATGTAGTTCTCCCACCCCCGGGGTGTGGGGAACCGGGTGATGATGTACTCTCTGCCATCGTCGGAGAAATGGCCGTACTGCATGACTCTCCCACTCATGCGATCTGACAGCCAGGTTGCCCTTACTTCGCTGGAGCGCGGCTTCTGCCCTCCTTGCGTAGCTCAGCAGTGAAGCTGCGCGAGTTGTCTGTCTAGCAGCGGGACATGCGCGGTGTCGGCGATCCAGCCGGCCATCTCGACCTGTGGTTTGCCCACGGCCCGGCGGGCCGGCGAACGGCCACCGACCAAGAGCACGGCGCATACGCGCCGTGCAACACGGTCGATCAAGCGGGGGGACCGGCCGGCGAACAGCGAGGGAAGTACAGCCCGGCGGGTCCCCGCCGGGCGAAACATTCTTGTGGGGTGGGCGGGCCAGCGATCCGCCCTCCCCACACCCCTCCCCGCTCGCGTTTGGCGTTGCTGGCAATGATCGGGGGCGCAGGGGACGTGTCGGGAAGTGCGGACCAGTTTCCCGGCGGGGAGCAAAGCGTTGCGCAGGGGAAACACCAGCGCGCGATGCTGCCTCGGCTAGAGCGGCCGCTTCTTCAGGGCTTCAAGTCTCTGGAGCAGCTCCGAGATGTACCCCAGCGCCTCGTTGAGGCCTGGGTCGTAGTCCTCAGGATGGGCGCACTCATTCCTCCT
>DAOVEW010000009.1 GCA_030668755.1 Bacillota bacterium
CATCGGCACCAACTCCACCGCCGCCGATGCCGTCGAGATCCTGCCTCACGGCGAGGTGCACGGCAACATCACGGTCGGCGCCGGCGCCTGTGTGCCATCCGCGTGTGTAGACAACAGCGGCACGATCACCGGCGACATAACGGCGTTGGACGTCCCCGTTCTGCTGCCGAGCGTCGGCTCCATTCCTGCGGGCGTGACCGAGCTGGGCGATGTCTGGCTCGATACTAGTGACGAGCTGGTGCTGGGCGCGGGCGCCTATCACATGACCGACCTGGACATGTTCGGCAACGCCCAGATTACCTGCAACGGCAAAGTCGTGATTTACATGGACCAGGCCTCTGACGGCGCGACCCCTGACATACGCATCGGGGGCAACGGCATTGTAAACACATCGCAGATTCCGGCGAACCTGGTCCTCTACTGCTGCGACGATGTCGTGAGCATCACCATCAGCGGGAACGCGACGCTCTACGGGGGCATCTACGCCCCCAGGGCCGATGTCGTGCTCAACTCTGGCGAGGTGTATGGCTCTGTCGTCGCCCACACAGTGACGATGAACGGAGCGAACTCGCACCTCCACTACGATGAGGCGCTTCGCGATCACGCCAGCCCACATGCGGTGATTCACTCGTGGGAGGTTCTGTAGCCCGCGGGCAGCGGGGCGCCTCGGCGCGGGGTTAACCGTCATAGGAGCGCGGCGGTGAGGTGAGGGCACTCGGCCGAGCCGAAGGCTTGGCTGAGGTTGGGAGTCCCGTTTGCCCGACGGCCTCCCCCGCGCTCCTGCATCCAGACCACGGCACGGCCGCAGGTCTTTGCCGCGCCAATGGGTAAGCTTAAGCCTCCGGGCGGCCCGCAGGGCGCGCCTAACATCGCGTGGAGGAGAACCAGTGAAACGCGTTCGCATCGGCATCGTCGGAGTGATGAATCGCGGGGGATACTTCGTCGAGGAGTTTCACAAGAACGTACCGGACGCGGTTGTCGTCGCCGGCATGGACGTGCGCGAGGAGCATCTGGATCGCTTTCGGGAGGCCGTGGGCGGCGATGTCTTCGTGACCAAGGACCATCGGGAGCTCATCGAGCGCCCCGACGTCGAGGCGGTGGTGGTCGCGAGCCCCGACCGCTTCCATGAGGAGCAGGGGCTGGCCGTGCTGGCGGCCGGGAAGCACCTGCTGCTGGAGAAGCCGATGGCGATCACGGTCGAGGGGTGCGACCGGCTGCTCGCCGCGCACAAGAAGGTGGGGATGGTGTTCGCGCTGGGGCTGACTATGCGCTACATGCCGATGATCCAGACGATGAAGCAGATCATCGCCCGCGGCGACATCGGCGAGGCCAAGGCCTATTGGTGCAATCACTACGTCGGAAAAGGCGGGCACTTCTACTTCCACGACTGGCACGCGGTGCGGGAGGACACGACCGGGCTGCTGCTCCAGAAGGGCACGCATGACCTCGACTTGATGCACTACCTGACGGGGGAGTTCACCAAGCGGGTGGCGGCGTTCGGGAGCCTGGACTACTTCGGCGGCGACAAGCCCGATGACCTGCACTGCCCCGACTGCCCGGAGAAGGATACGTGCCCGGAGGCCCAGCTCGGCGACTGGCCGCGCCACTTCCAGCTCTGCGCGTTTCGGAAGGAAGTGGATGTGGAGGACAACCACGTCGTCATCGCTGAACTGGAGAACGGAATCAAGGCGGCCTACCAGGAGTGCCACTTCACGCCGGACTACCACCGCGATCACATCATCATCGGCACGAAGGGGCGCCTGTGGAACGACGAGCTGACGGATACCGTACGAGTGAAGACGCGCAACGGCGACGCCGACGCGGTCTATCACATCAAGGGCGGCGAGGCCGAGCACGGCGGCGGTGACCCGCGGATGTGTCGGGACTTCATCCGCGCCATCCGAGACGGCCGAGAGATGCTCACCGATCCGCTGTCAGGACGGATGGCGGTGGCGGCAGGGGTCGCCGCGCATGAGTCGCTGCGCAACGGCGGCAAGGTCGTTGAGGTCAATTGGCCCGCAGTGTAAGCGCATGCCCGCTCAGGGAAGACGCGAGGTCCTGCCGGACCCAAGCTCTCAAGAGAAGCGGGTTAGGCTACTCGCGGGTGTAGAACTCCTCGAGGTTGTAGTAGCTGTAGGCGCCTTCGTTGATGATCTCGCCGCTCTCGCCGATGCGCCAGCGGCGGTCCTCTTGCAGGGCGGGCTGTATGCGGACGCCGTTCGAGATGTCGTCGCGCAGGATGAGTGTATCGCCCTCGGTGCGCCAGTTACCCTCGTTGACGAAGTCGCTGCTTTGCCACTGATAGCGGCCGTTGGACTGAAGGGTGAGGGTACTCGGTTCCTTCTGAAGACGCGCGCGGGCCTCGGCGAGCGAGTATCCGCGCTGGCTCGACTCCCGCTTCCCTTCTATCAGGCGAACATCGGCGCGGTAGGTGCCGGCGAGGTCGGCGCCGGCGCAGCCCGTAAGAGCAACGACTGGCAGGAGACAAGCTCCTGCCGAACAGAACAGTGCGAGCAGGGCAGCAGGCCGGGCGGGCGAGTGGCGCATTGGAAGAGTTCCTCTCTGCAACTCGTTCGATGGGTTGGAGCGGAAGCCCTCGTGCGTCGCCGATGGAAGGCAGCAGAGATCAGTCTGCCCGCCTGCAGTCAGGTGTACTGGGTGACGAGGGGTCCTTTCTGGAGGACGGGGAGGTAGGATTCGAACGTGGGGCGGTCGTGCTTGTAGATGATGCCGATGGGGATTTCGTCGCCCCATTTGAAGGCGATTTCCAGGGCCTTGTCGCGGTCGGTTGGGTCATGTGAGTCGTCGCTGGACGTGACGCGCTCGCGGGACCACCGTCTCCTGGAGGTGCTTCGGGGCAGCGGCAGGTGGGGCTGGTGGCGCAGTTGAAGTCCAGTGCCATGTTAACACTGGGCATAGAATCGAGCTGCGACGAGACGGCGGCGGCTGTAGTGGAAGGGCCGGACGACGCCGGCGTGACGCTGGTGTCCAACGTGGTCGCCTCGCAGGACGATCTGCACGCGCAGTTCGGCGGCATCGTGCCGGAGGTGGCCTCTCGACGACATATCGAGATGATCGTGCCGGTGGTTCGAGAGGCGATTGAACGCGCCGGTGTGGGCTGGTCCGATCTCGACGCGGTTGCAGTCACCAGGGGCCCGGGCCTGATCGGCTCCCTCGTAGTTGGCATGGCTGCGGCGAAGGGGCTCGCCGAGGCGCGGGGGCTGCCACTGGTTGGCATCCACCACCTGGAGGGCCATATCTACAGCGCCGCGATCGGCCGCGCTCTCCCGCTGCCCGCGATCGCGCTGATCGCGTCGGGGGGACACTCGCACCTGGCGCTTGTCCGAGACCACGGCGCTTACGAGGTGCTCGGCCGGACGCGCGACGATGCGCCGGGCGAGGCCTTCGACAAGGGAGCGCGGCTGCTCGGCCTCCCGTATCCCGGGGGGCCGCAGCTCGCGGCGCTTGCCGACTCGTACGAAGGACGAGTGCAGCCCATGCCGCGGGCACGAATCCCCGACTCGCTGGATTTCAGCTTCAGCGGGGTGAAGACGGCCCTCGCGCGGCTGGTGCGCGAGAAGGGGCTTCGGGAGGGGGAACGAGCGCGGATTGCCGCAGCCTATCAGGAATCCATCGCGCTCTCACTGGCCGAGCGCACGGTGCAGGCGGCCGACGAGGTCGGTCCCTATCCGATTCTGGCGGTCGGCGGGGTCGCCCGCAACCGACGGCTGCGAGAGCTGCTGGCGGAGCGCGCTGAGGGAGCAGGGCTGCGCGTGCACTTCGCGGATCCGAGATTCTGCACCGACAATGGTGCGATGGTGGCCGCGGCCGGCGCGTACAAGTTCGCACGACGAGGGCCCGATGACGCGGACCTGGATTGCCATGCTAACTTGCCTCTCGAGAGCTGGTCGGATGGCTGTTGAGGAGCGGCGGCCGACGACGCAGGCGTGAAGCGTGGCAATGCCAAGGTCAAAGCACGGTGTAAGCGTGAGGAAGAAAAACGCAGATGCGTGCATAAAGAGGGTTGTCAATTCCGAATTCATATGGTATACTCCGCCGCCGATAGGAGAAGACGGGATGAACGGGTCAGCCGATTCATCGCACTATCCCGAGCTCTCCGATGTACTGAGGATGGCAAGAGCGGCCTCGCAGGCCAGGGCGAGGCGGGCCGGTCATCGTCATTCAACTCCTCTCCTCACCCCGACTCCGCGCTGCGCGCGAGGAGCGGCGCTGTGCGGCAGCGACGGTCGGCCGGTGAGCAAACCCCGAAGCGAGGTCCGCGCCTAAAGAACATGTCCGAACCGACGTGCCCGGAGTTTTTGGGTAACTATCACAGGAGCTGTCACAGCCATGGATGCAGCAGTCGCTCACCAAGTATGGAACTACATCGGCATGTTGGGGGTGGATAGAGAGACCGCCCGCGACCTGTACCAGGAAGCAGAGACGGCCGTCTGGGAAGCTGCGGCGCACCGCGCGACGCGCGAGTGCAACAGCTATCTGGTCAAGACCGGCATTGGGGCGATCCGCCACTGGCTGCGCGACCGGTACTCCCTCGTGCGCATCCCCGGCTACCTGCACGACCGCGGGGAAGCAGGGAAGCACATGAAGACGATCGTGCCTCTGGAGAACATGCACGAGACTGTGGGGCACCGGTTCGAAGACGATCTGCTGGACCAGCTGGATGTGACCAGTCGCCGGCAGAAAGTCCTCACCATCCTGCCCAAGCTCACGCGTGCGGAGCGCGAGGTGATGGAGGCGCTGCTCTCCGGGCAGAACATCCGGGAGATAGCGCGTCGCCGCAAGGTTCGGGTGGGGTGCGTCTACGCGCAGCGCAGCAAGGCGATACTGAAGCTGCGCAAGCTTCTGGCCGAGGAGTCTGCAGCCGCGCCGGAGCGTGGGGCACGACGACAGGCGGCCGCCGCGGGCAGGTAGGAGGGCTTCGCCGCTGGGGGGCAGCGGGGGTACGTCATTCGTCGCCGATAGACCCCCCGTCCGATGCACCGGAACCGGCCATCAGATCGGAGAGCCACGGGGCGGGATCGGAGGAGACCGGCCGTGAGTCTCGAAGGCTCGGTCCGGTGCCGGGATAGAAGCAATCATCACACTGGAACCCCCCCGCGCCAGATGGGAAAGCCAAGGCGGCTGACAACCGCCAGAGCGGTTTCCCGCACGTGCAGCAGCGGGCGACATCGCCCACCTCGGCGCTTCGGGCGTCGTCGAGCCCGGCATCTTTGCGGCCGCGCCGAGCCGGGGCTCTGCGCGGCAATGTCGCGGAACGTTTCATTCCTTCCTCACCAACGCGAAGTATTCCTCAAATTGGCTGGAACTTCGCGTCCGGATTTCCCGTCTAAGCTGCGTGAATGATGCCCACCGGGGCTCAGCGTTGACACTGGCTCGGCTTTGTGTTAGACTGCGGCCCAGCGCCCGGTGGACTCGTGTAATGCCTCCAGAAGCGGGGGCGTAAGGAGGTCGTCTGGATGGGAAAGACGACTTGGACCTGGGCCGGTTTCGCTCTTCTGATCTGCATAGCCAGCCCGTGCGCGTGGGCCGTCGAGCGAGAGCTAGCAAGGGTCCGACTGGGAGATAAGGCGCTCGACTTGCTTGACAGGCCTGGCTATGGGGAGCCGGGATTCATCGGGCCTCTGGGCGCGATAAGCGTGGCGTCGCAGAGGGAGCGGCAGGCCCCTGCCGCGGCCAGGGGCGCGGGCGGACGCTCGGGTCCGGCTGGGCCGAGCGCTCGGGGAGGACGCGCGCGAGGAGCAGGGTCGCGTGCGCGAGGAGGTGCAATGGCTGGAGGTCAGGCGCGCGGCGTAGCCGTAGTGGGAAGCCGGGCGCAGACCCGTGGCGGGGCGGACGCCGCGGAACGCGGCATGTACTGGTACTACCGCCGGCATGGAGGCGCAGTGGTAGTGCTGACCCTGGACCTTGCGGGCGAGGTGCAGGCCATCACTCTGACCGGCAACATGCCCTATCCCGCGGGACGCACCACGCGCGGGACCGGGCTCACTAGCAGCTATATGGAGATCATTGCCCAGTACGGCTACCCGGACCAGATAGTCAGCGGTGGGACCGTGCTGGAACTCACATATGTAGACCACGGCGTACGTTTCACGCTGGATTCGATGCGGGTCACTGAGATCGCGATCGGTGCCCACATTGCAGCGGCCGCGGAGGTCGCGCCAGTGGTAGGTCCGGAGCCGCCTCCGCCCGCCGGGATGAGCGTCGAAGAGCTTCGCGGTTACCTGTAAAGCGCGGCGAGGGATGTCGCAGCGGGGAGAAAGACAGCCGATGCTTGGTTTTGGGAAGCGCGTGACCGTGCTTGCTGTGACCGTCGTACTTGCCGCGGCCCTCGCAGGGGGCCCGGCGAGCGGGGTCGAGGACGGCTTGCTGGGGGTGCGTATCGGAACGTCCTATCGTGAGTTGACCGAGCGGTTTGGTCCGCCGCACGGCATCCTGTTCCCGTCCGGCAGCGGACTGATATTCCAGACGGTGGCGCCGCAGGTGGCGCAGGCGGGGCTGCCGGACTTCGGAGGGCAGCCGACAAGCCAGACGCCGGTGTGGGTGCTGCCGATCCAGACCTTAGGTCTGGGCGGCATGCAGAGTCAGTGGGTCTACGATCTGCGCGACAGCCGAGGCGTATCTCTGGGTATCGTGCTGGATGGAGAGGGTGCCGATGCAGTTGTCACCGACGTGGTCGTGGCCGGTTTCCCGAAGTATCTGAAGGGTAAGGGGGTCCCGGTCAGGACCCAGAAGGGCGTCACGCTTCAGAGCACCTTCACCGATGTGCTGAAGAAGTACGGGTATCCACCGCTGATCGAGATCTATGCGCCGGTAGGCGCGCGTGCGGCTGGGCGGCCGGCAGCAGGAGGGGGACTGCGGGCCGGAGCGCAAACCGGTGCGATGCGAGCGGGACGCGCGCGTGGAGCCGGCCGCGCTGGCGGTCGGGGTCGAGGAGGAGGAAGGGCTGGCGGCGGCGGACGGTGGGGGGCGGCGCCGCTCGAAGATATGATGACGGGAGACAAGGCGCCGCTTCGGGTGGTGCTCACCGGCGCGCCCGGCGGACGAGGCGGCCGCATGCGGGGCGGGGGCCGGGGCGCGAGGGGCGGCGGAGCGCGTGGTGGTAGGAGGGCGTCCGGTGGTGGCGTCCGCCGCACACTGCCGCCGCTGGGCGCGGCGCGCGCAGCGGCGGAGCCGGGCGAGCAGCTGACGGCGAGCGCTGTTGTAGAACACCAGCAGATCTCGTTCTCACGGGACTGTATCATGGTCTATGAGGGGATCTCGTTTACTCTGCACGACATGAAGGTGTTCCGAATCCACGTCTCGGAGTAGTGGCCGGGCCGTACGCGTTCCTTAGCAGCTCGACGGTCTGTGAGCGATGTTCCGCGAGGGGCCTCGGCTCCTCGCTACGTTTTGTGAGCCTTCGTGAAGAGATGAAGCGCAGAGGGGCGAAGTAATGAAGCTGCGGTATCAACTGGTGGTAGCGATCCTGGTCATCACCTTGATGGCGAGCTGTTTCGTCGCGGGTCGGCAGTTCGAGTCGCTGGCTGAGGCGATGCCGGGAGACGGACCGAAGGCATCTCTTGTCGTTGGGGCTCTGCTGGGGCTGAACGATAAGGCGATTGCGGGGATGGACATCGAGGACGTCGATGTGCGCCCGCTCGAGACATTCCAGGAGGTCCTGTCTCACCTGCGGCGGCAGTACGTGTCGCCGATCGAGGACGAGGACGACCTCACCTACGGGGCCGTTCGCGGGATGCTCTCCGTGCTGCGAGGGGCCCCCTATGAGGATCGCTACTCCCGCTTCCTCGATCCCCAGGAATACCACTCGTTCCTGGAGGAGAACGAGGGGCACTTCGGGGGGATCGGCGCAGAGATAGGGCTGCGGGAGGCGGAGCTCTCGTCAGCGCTTCTGGAGGAGCTTTCGGGCCTTAGCTGCCCTGTCTGCGGGGCGGACATCACCAATCCGAAGCGCTTCGAGGTGGTGGTGATCGCTCCGCTGCCGAACAGCCCGGCAGAACGGTCGGGGCTCCAGCCGGGCGACCACATCCTCAAGGTGGACGATACGCTGACCGCGGGTCTCAGCCTGGGCGAGGTCGTCGCCCGAATCAAGGGGCCGCCCGGCACCGCTGTGAGGCTGCTCGTGAGCCGAGAGCACGAGAGCCAACCTCTCGAAATCAAGATCGCGCGTGCGGTGATCCAGGTGCGAAGTGTGGAGCACAGGCTGCTGTCCGACCGCGTTGGCTACCTCCGCATCAGCACGTTTAACGACACGACTCCGGACTTGCTAGAGGAGGCGCTGCGGGAGCTGCGCACGAAGGGCATGCGGGGTCTGCTCCTGGACCTGCGCAACAACGCGGGCGGCGGCCTGGAGGTGTGCATTAAGACCGCGGCTCAGTTCATCGGTTCCGAGCCAGTCGTGTACATCCAGGAGAGGGGAGGCAAGCGGGAGCCCCGCAACGCCGAGGACGGCGCCAACCGGTTCGACCTTCCGCTCGTCGTCCTGACGAACCTCGGCACTGCAAGCGCGGCCGAGATCCTGGCGGGAGCGATACAGGACGCAGGACTCGGCACTCTGGTGGGGGTGAAAACGTTCGGCAAGGGCCTCGTGCAGACCGTCATTCCACTGCGGGACGGATCTTCCCTCGCGCTCACCACGGCGCGTTATTTCACGCCGAAGATGCGCGACATCGACCGCAAGGGGATCGCGCCGGACGTGGAGGTCGAGCAGCCGCCGAGCAAGCAGTACATCCCGCCCCTGAGCGAGAAGGACGTGCAGGGGGCTGCCGCGCTCAAGCTGCTGCGGGAGAAGGTCAAGGAGTCGGCGCTCACCGCAGCGTAGGCGCCAGCGATCGTCTCCGCGCGTCGTTTGGGAGTGGCGCACAGGCCTTGCCATGGGCCCGAGGGAGCCACGGGTGCCGCCCGTCCGCCGCCGCGAGCCAAGCCCCAAGAAAGTGATCAGCGCGTCACGCAGGACGGAGCTGGCGGCGCACTATCCGGACTACCTCGCTCAGCGCCTCCACGAGATCGGGCCGGAGAACGTCCACACCGTCGTCGTCTGGACGAAGAACCCCGCGAACCTGCTGTATCACGGCGCGCTGCGCGAGGCGCTTGCGGGCGTCGGGCAAGTATTCGTCCATTGGACGATCACGGGGCTGGGGGGGAGCTTCCTCGAACCCAATGTGCCGCCGCCCGCCGATCAGCTCGCGCTGCTGGACGAGATCATCTCCTACGTGGGCGACCGGCGGCGGGTGCACTGGCGGTACGATCCGCTGATATCAGCCAGGCGCGCAGCGCAGCGCGCCAGCAACGTGGACCTCGACATGTTCCGGTCACTCGGCGAACCGATCGCGCGCGCCGGCGTTCCCGTGGTGCGGACATCGTTTGCGACCATGTACCGCAAAGTGCGGAGGCGCCTGACACAGGCGGGGGTGGAGGTCGAGGAACACGATGCAGAGTTCCGTCGAGGGTTCATCGGCGAGCTGGCCGCCGCCGCTGCAGAGTTCGGTATGGAGCTTCTCACTTGCTGCGAACCGGGGTTCCCGATGCAGCGGTGCATAGACGGGGAACTGCTGATGCGGCTGCACCCGACGAACGAGCCGTGTCGGACAGACCGCGCCCGCGGGCAGCGCGAGCTGTGCGGGTGCACGGCCAGTCTGGATGTCGGCCACTACCTCCCCTGCCCCAATCGGTGCCTCTATTGCTACGCGCATCCGGCGGTGTGAGCGCGGTCTGCGGAAGGAGGCGGACGGGGCGGCCCGAAGATACGCGCACACTTGGAGGGGACGATGCCCTACTGTCCAAGGTGCAAGTTCGAGTACAGGGCGGGCATGAGCCGCTGTCCCGAGTGCGGCGAGGCTTTGCGGGAGGGCTCGCCGCCGGAGGTGCAGCGCGCGGCGATGGTGCGCCTGCGCAAGGTCACAGATCCCAGTGAGGCGGATGTGATCCAGGCGGTGCTGGCGGAATCGGGCATTCCGGCGTTCGTGCGGCGGCACGGGCCGATAACCGGAGAGCTGAGCCGGGTGACGAACGGGATGACCGAGGACTACGCGATCGTGCTCGTTCCCGAGGACCGGCTGGCGGAGGCGGAAGGTCTGCTGGAGGAGATCGAATCGGGCGAGATCGAATGGCCGGAGGGGATGGAGCCGGACGAGGGCGAGGAGGACGAGTAGCAGTAGGCTGGGCTCCCGGCCCTTCAGTGTGTGAGGAATGAGGGAATAGAGAGGAGGCAGGAGATGACGGACTTCCGAGTTGGGATGATCGGGTGCGGCGGGTTCGCCCAGACACATGCACAGATCATCGCCGGTCTGCATCAGATGCAGCTCATCGCATGCTGTGATGTCGAGCGGCAGCGCGCGGAGACGTTCTCTCAGCACTATGCGGATGGCAAGGCCAAGGTGTTCACGGATTTCGAGAAGATGTACGATCAGGCGAAAATGGACGTCGTGTACATCTGCCTTCCGCCGTACGCGCACAGCAACGAAGTGGAGCTGGCGGCCGAGCGCGGGATTCACATCTTCATCGAGAAGCCGATCGCGCTGACGATGAAGGCGGCGAACCTGATGGCGCGCGCGGTGAAGCGGGCCGGGGTGAAGTCACAGGTAGGATTCATGCTGCGGCATGCGGGTGCGGTGGAGATCGTGAAGGAGCAGCTCGACGGGGGAGAGGCGGGACGGCCGTCGCTGTTCAGCGGGCGGTATTACTGCAACTCGCTCCACACGCCGTGGTGGCGCGACAAGTCGAAGAGCGGCGGGCAAGTGGTGGAGCAGGTGATCCATACTTACGACCTGTGTCGCTATCTGTTGGGGAAACCGACATCGGTCTACTGCCGGCAAGACAACCTCTTCCACAAAGAGGTCGACGGGTACACGGTTGAGGACGTGAGCGCGTCGGTGATCACGTTCGAGAGCGGCGCGCTGGCCTCCATCGTCGGCACGAACACGGCGATACCGAATAGGTGGCTGTCGTATTGCGACCTGATCACCGAGCGCCGGGCGGTGCACTTCACCGA
>DAOVEW010000084.1 GCA_030668755.1 Bacillota bacterium
GCGAATCGAGCTGCCGAAAGCGCTGGGCCGGCTGAGCTTTGACTGGCACACATCGGGGCTGCTCACAGTGCTCTGGCGCGACGTCATCGGCGCAGCAACGACAGGTTTGAGGGGCATCCGCGCCTGAGCGACCGCCGGCAAGACTCCCCTCCGGGGGGACGGCCGCCGACCGCGCACTAATCTCCGAAAGTCACTCCCACCTGAGTGGCGAATGTGAAGTCGTTGCGCTCCGTCCCGGGCGCGGGGCGGGAGTCGTAGGAGTTCACAATCCTCGAGGTCAAAGCGAGCCGTTCGCTGAGCCGGTGCGTAAGCGCCAGCACGAACTCCGCGGTGTAGTCCCCCCATTCGTCCGTCGCCGCTAGCAGCGATAGGCTTTGTCGGAGCCCCGTCCCCTCGCCCAGTTGACGCTGCCACGCCTCGCCAACGCGCAGCTTCGCGTCAGACTGCGTCTCGCCCGCCGCGAAGTCATCTCGAACATAGCTCGCGCCCAACTCCGCAGTAAGCAGATGCCCCGGCCTGTCTATCAACGTGCGGCCGACGCCAGTGCCGAGCTCCAGCCGGGAGTCCATGCTCCGCACGCGATCGTAGCCCAGTCCCGCCAGATAGTAGCGATAATCCCCGTCACCGGCGCGCCGGTCGTATTTGCCCTCCGCTCGCGCCCGATTTGCAGTATCCTCTCCCTCGCTGCTGCCCTTGGCGGCGTCCAGCAGCACCGACAGCCGATAGCGGTCGGGATCGGTTTGCTCAGCAAAAGCGGTCAGCGTCCCCAGGTCTGTGTTACGATTTCCCGACGCATTGGCCCAGCCGAAGTCCACGCGCCCCCGCCACCCGATCGGCTCCGGCGGAGGCGGCGCGATTGCCGCGACCTCGGCCAGCCCGACCTCGAGGTCCGGAAGTTCGAGCACCTTGCGCCTGCTGCCATCCGCGAGCGCCACGGGCAGTGGCCGGTCGAGGATGACGCGCGCTACCTTGTCCCAGTCGAGGACGACCGCGCCCGCATACTCGGTCTCGAGCAGCAGCTCGCCACCGTCCATCGTCACCACCGTGCCGGTGAGCCAATCGCCGTTCGACATCACAACCACATCTGCGGCGGCCGGCAACACCACAGCGGCCAGCGACACGAATACAGCCAACACCACAACTCGAAACTCCACTCTCCGGCTCTCCCTGCACAGGATCGAGCGCAACATCGCCGGGAGTCTCACTTCCACGGAGCACAGAAAGCGCCTGCCGCGAACGGCAGTGTGCCGTAACTCTCAATACTGGGCGAAATTGTAACTCCAAAGGTGAACAGTATAGGAGAGTTCACTGGAGGAGAAAGAGGAATGGCGTTTCTGAGGCAAGAGGCGAGGGTTGTAGAGCGGTTTCGCATCATCGAGGTGGCGAAGGCTGAGTCGGTGACGGAGACGGCGAGGCGGTTTCGGTGTTCTCGCACGACGGTGTACAAGCTGCTTTCCCGCTACCGGCAAGGCGGGCTGAGGGCGCTGATGTTGGCCCCCCTACCGCTCCGCTGCTCAAGGCCTTGCCCCCGTCTCCCATAATCGGACCAGGAATGTCCCTCCTACGAGCGGCAATTGCCTTCGGCAACCAAGAGAAAACGGTCACACCCGTCCAACTCTTACGAGCGATTGACAGAGGTGCCTTGATCTGATACGGTGGCCTATGCCTAGCAAGCGTGAGTACTGAGCTGTACACTGGACGGCGAGGCAGACGACCAGGGGGGAGGTGAGGATATCGGTTCTGGAGTCGGGGCCGCTCCTCGCTGAAGTGGCGAGTGTTTGTCAAGAGGCCAGGCATCTGGCTAAGCACACGAATCGGAGGGGGCACCCCATGTCTGACAGAGCTTTCTGGATGTCGAAGCTTGGACTGTGCATTGTCGTGGCGGTGGTGTATTGTGTGGTTCTGACAGCCTCGGCCCACGCCCAGACCACCGTCTTCTCGGACGACTTCGAGGACGCGTTCACAGGCTGGACCGAAGGCGGCACACCCGACTGGTACACTGGAACTCCGAAGAACGGGACCCACAGCATCCAACTGCGCAAGGCTGAGAGCATCGAGCGCACCATCTCCATGGTGGGCTACGAGAGCATCAGCGTGTCGTTCTACATGGGCGCGCACAGCCTCGACAACGCCAACGAGAACGTAGAGGCCCACTGGTACGATGGGAGCGGGTGGAGCTTGCTGAAGCGGATCAACAACGGCGATCCCGAGGAGGACAAGCAGCTTCACTACTTCGAGTACTCGCTGCCCTCGGAGGCCGACGAGAACCAGGACTTCGCGCTCCGGTTCAAGATCAACGGCAGCGGAAACTACGACTTCGGCTACGTGGACGACGTGATCGTCGAGGGTACGTCCACCGGCGGCGCGCCCTCCGAGGTGGTCGTCTACCCGAACGCGTGGCAGACTTACACCAATGCCCAAGTCACCATTGTGTCCGGCAGTATTGCAGATGTCCACGACGAGGACGATGTGTATTGGGTTGCCCAGTGCAACACCAGCAACCAGGACTACTCGATGGAGTACACGTGGAACACGAGCTACACCCCCGAGGACGTGACCAAGATCACCGTCGAGTACCAGGGTCACTGTACGAGAAGCGACACTCCGGCCTATATGTCGCACATGATGCACTCGAACGGCAGCGACTGGACTCAGATCAAGAGCTGGGGCACCTGGTCCACTTCAGACCAGTGGTTCACCTGGGAGACCACCGACGTCTCGACGTACATGCAGAGCGACGGCACCATGGCGGTGAACTGGTGTGGCTGCTCCCAGAACAGCAACAACTACAGCCAGTACACCGACGTGATGCGGATTAGGCTGGAGTTGGTTGGCGGAGGGCCAGAGCCGCCGGTGGCCGACTTCTCCGGCTCGCCGACGAGCGGTGTTGCCCCGCTGACCGTCAACTTCAGCGACCTGTCCACAAACAGCCCGACCTCGTGGGATTGGACGTTCGGCGACGGCGGCAGCTCGACCGCGCAGAACCCGAGCCACCAGTACACGGACGCTGGTGACTACACTGTCAGCCTTACGGCGACCAACGCGGCCGGGCAAGACACCGAGACCAAGACCAGTTACATCTCGGTCACCACGGGCAACACAGTATACGTGGACACCGTAAGCGAGCTGGTGGCGGCGGTCAATGATGCGGAGACCGGAGACACCATCATGGTGGCGGACGGCACGTATCAGCTTTCCAACTTCCTGTTCCTGCAGGGCACGACAGATGTGACGCTTCGCGGCGAGTCCGGCGATCCGTCACTGGTGGTGCTGCGCGGACAGGGATGGGACAGCATGGATGAACTGGACGACATCCTGCGCCTCCACGGCTGCACCAACACTACCATCGCCTACCTCACCTTCGAGGAAGCCCACGCCTATGGTATCAAGCTTGAGGACACACTTTACCAGGGGCAAGGGCTGACTAACACTAACATCCACCACTGTAACTTCTACAACATCGGCACCCGCATGATCAAGGGCACGGCCGGCGATCTCAGCTCGAAGGTCGACACCGGCAGCATTCGGCACTGCCACTTCGAGAACACCAAGATCCCACCTACCAACTGGTACGACGGCGGAGATTACATCACCGCCATTGACTGCATGATACTCAAGGACTGGGTGATCGCGGACAACTACTTCAAGAACATCCGCGGCGCACACGGATGGGCGCGCGGCGCGATCTTCGTCTGGGTGGAGTGCGAGAACGTGATCTCAGAGCGTAACACGATCGTCAACTGCGACCGCTCCATCTGCTACGGCAACCCGTCCTACTCGTCTCAGAACCCCACGCAGCCCCACAACACCGGGGGCATTATCCGCAACAACTTCATCGTGGTCGGCGCAGACACCGGCATGGAGATCTGCTGGGCCGATGGCGTCAAGGTCTACCACAACACCGTCCTGACGGACGACCCAGAGAACGGGAACGCCATTCACCACTTCTGGGAGGAGCTCAACGTTCACATCGCCAGCAACATCGTCCGCGGACGCATCTACGGGGACGAGCAGGGTGTAACGGTGGAGAACAACCTGACCAGCGGCATCCAGGACTCCTGGTTCGTGGACGTGGACACGGGAGACCTCCATCTGACGGCTAGTGCGACACCCGCCATTGACGAGGTGGACCGCCTCGCCGACTGCACCACCGACTTCGACGAAGAAGTGCGGCCGAGCGCTTCGGGGATGACCGACATTGGCGCGGACGAGTATTGAGCATAGCTAGCGCGCGGCTGCGGCGAGTCATCGCCGCAGCCGCCGCACCGACGCCAGCATCTCACCTCACCCCGGCGACGGGCGTTCCCCCCATCTGCCGCTCGACATTCGGCGCGTGCTGATAGATGGCCAACACCAGACCACGGCGCCCATCCTGAACGAGCAGCCCACATCTCGGGTACATGCGACAGGAAATACGCAGGAATACGTGCCAGCACATGGTGGGAGGATGCCCCAGGGGAGACCCGAAGTCAACCTCCTGCAGACAGGGCCGCCGTGAGGGAGTCCACACCAGGGAATCCCCACCCAGGAACTGAACCAGAAGGCAGCCCACGCAGACATGAATTGAGTGAGTCTGAGCGTGAGGAAGGAGCGGCAATGGGAATCGTGCGAGTTGCTCTGCTGCAGATGGCGTCCTCCGGCAAAGACCAGGACGCGAACCGAGTCAAAGGTGAGGAATTTTGCCGCCGCGCCGCGGCAATGGGAGCTGACATCGCGCTGTTCCCCGAGATGTGGAACATCGGCTACACCTTCTTCGATCCGAAGCGACCGGACGAACGGGACCAGTGGGCGGTCCAGGCGGTCGGCGAGGACGGTCCCTTCGTCGCTCACTTCCGCGATCTCGCCAAAGAGCTGCGCATCGCGATAGCCATCACTTACCTCCAGAAGTGGCCCGGATCGCCCAGGAACGTGGTGTCCCTCATTGATCGCCGCGGGAACCTGTTGCTGACCTATGCCAAAGTACACACCTGCGACTTCGATGTGGAGTCCGCGCTCACACCGGGAGATGACTTCGCAGTGGCAGAGCTGGACACCCGGGAGGAGCGCCTCCAGATCGGGCTCATGATCTGCTATGATCGGGAGCATCCTGAGAGCGCGCGCATCCTCATGCTCAAGGGCGCCGAGATCATCCTGACCCCCAATGCCTGCGAGCTGGAGGCAAACCGCATTGGCCAATTCCGGGCGCGCGCCTTCGAGAACATGGTCGGAGTCGCGATGGCGAACTACGCGGCCCCGAAGGACAACGGCCACTCCGTGGCCTTCAGCCCGGTCGCGTTCGCTGGGGAGGACGGGCCGTCGCGCAACACCCTCATCATCGAAGCGGGAGAGGCCGAGGGCGTCTACCTGGCGACCTTCGACATGGACGAGATCCGGGCCTACCGCGAACGAGAAGCCTGGGGCAACGCCTTCCGAAAGCCCAGGTCCTACGGCATGCTGACACACCTGGACGTCCGGCCTCCCTTCGTACGGCCAAGCGCGAGGAGACAGGGAGACTATAACTTGCTCGACACTCCTCAGACCAGGCCAAGCAAACTCACTCAATCACTGTAGGAACGATCGCGCCTTGCCACGGCAAGGGCCTAACCGGCCCCTGACCAGCGGAGCACATTTTGCCTCCACTAATCCCCGTCACTTCCATCACCTGGCCTACCTCCGGCACATGGTGGAAGGCATCAAAGTCCTCGGCTGCACCTTCGTCACCTCTCTCCAGACCTCCAATAGCCCTCTCATTCATGTCGCTCTGGGCGAGGCGAAGAATCTGTGTGACGCGGTCGTTCTCTGCCAAACTATCCTTTGCTTATTTGGCAGTCGTTTCCCTCATGTCGGACACCGGTGCGGCCTCGGCCCGCGCTCCCATTGGAGTGACAAGTAAGGGATATCGCTAGTAGCAGGCAGGCGACATGTGAAATAGAGCGCACAATGTCCGCAAAACCCCGGCTTGGACATCGCTTTCGGACATCTCAGCCCGGCCGAGAGCTCAGATCATGGCCGCGGCGGACAGGATCGGGACATGTCGTGTACGGCCAG
>DAOVEW010000199.1 GCA_030668755.1 Bacillota bacterium
GATGCCACGTCGGCGACTGGCTCTGATAGTAGCCGCTCGGGTGGTCTATGGGGACATAGCCGACGACGGCGATGTCGAAGTCGTCGAGCCGGCCGCCCTGGGCATTCGCGGGCGCATCCACCTCTACGCACGCGCCCTCGACCACGGCCGGGCTGCGGATGGCGAGCTGGAGGGGTTCGGCTTCGCTGCGAGCGGCCGTGATGCGCGGGGCCGCGGGGTTGGGTGGCGGCGGATCGTCCTGGAACACCTTGACGACCGCGCTCACGGGCCACATCGCCGGCTCAGTGGCGGCCAGGTCGGCGAGGGACTCGAGCCGGCCGACGACGCCCGGGGATGCTTGAGCGAGGACAACGCCGTCGTGCCAGACCGTCCCGCGGGCGAACATGGTGAGGTGGAGCTGGAAGGTCACGCAGTCCGCGGGCATCTCGAATAGGCCCGACATGAGCGTCCAGTCGCTCGCGCCACTGAGGGGAGATCCGGCGCTCGCGTACTGTCTGGCCTTGCACAGCTCGCCGGCGGCGTTTCGATAGTGCGCGTAGATGGCGACCTCGCCGTCGTGGATGTCCTCACACTTGACCCAGGCAGCGTAGAGATAGGTTCGGCCCGGCTGCACCGGAACGTCCTGGTGCCAGCCGATCCACTGCTTGTCGGTCCCGTCGGGGAAGTCGATGCGAACGCAGCGGTCGCCGAAGAGGCCGGGCGAATCGAAGCCCATGGTTACGCCGGGGGACGCGCTGCCGCTCCAGCCGTCGGGCGCTCCGCCGCCGGACTCGAAGCTGGGGTTCTGGGCGAGGTTGCCGGGGCTGTCGAGGAGTTCGCCGTAGTTGGACGACGGATGGGGCGCGATACGATCGTCGTAGGACAGGTAGAGGTAGTAGGTACAGGCCGTTCGCGCTGGGATGATGGCGTCGAATAGGAGGTCGCGGCCTACCAGGTGGTGATCGACCAGGGTTCCGGCCCTGGTCAGCCGGCTGCTCTCGGGGTTGACGTCGGTCAGGCGCGCGAGCCGGCCGGCGAGGTGGGCGCAGGCCACTGCGGTCACTGGGGAGGTGGATAGATTGAAGAGCTTGACAGGACAGCGGAGGTCCCACGCGATGTCGTCGCCAGCATCGTCGTCGTACCAGGGCGCGCCCTCGCCCTCTTCCGCCACAGCTATCGTCTCCGGCGGCGAGGCGAGCGCGCTCAGCAGCAGGCCGGAGGAGCACTCTAGGGTGACGTCATCGAACCAGGCCACCCCCGTTCCCCAGAGGACGGTGCCGAGGCTGGCGCGGTCGGCCTCGTCCGGGGCGGTGAAGGTGAGGGAGACCTCGGTCCAGTCGTGGGTGCCGCCGCCGGCCCCGAAGACGTTGTTGATCATCATGGGGTCAGCGTCGTTCCCGACGTGGATGTACCAGCCGGCCTCGCCGACCACGCCCTCGGCCTTGACCCAGCCGCGCATGGTGTACTCAGCGCCGCCGACGATGTAGATGCCGCGCTGGCGGGTCGAGATCCAGGTCGACTGCGCGTCGGGAGCGACGGTGGTCTTGAGGCAGCGCGCGCCGGAGTGGGGGTTCTCGGGCGTCCAGGAGGCGTGGTGTTGAGCGTCCGACGGATCGTGCGTCCAGCCCAGGGGGGTATCACCCTCGCCCTCCTCCACGCCTCCGCTGCGGACAGTGGGGGATGCCTCGAGGAAGTCGGGGACGGGCCAGACGGCCGGGTTGTCGTAGTAGACCCAGTAGGAGGCGGCGCCCGCGGCCGCGCAGTCGACCGGGATGGTCAGGCTTGCGCCGGCCGGGATCGGGCCGGCCGTCACCGGGCGGCCGTCGAGGTCAGTGAGGTCGAAGAGCATCTCGGCGCCGGCGGCGTCCACGACGCGGATCGCTTCGGCGGCCTCGCCCGCGAGATTCGCTTCGCCGGGGCCGGAGCCGACGGCCAGCGTGACAGGCGCGCCCTCGGCATCGCGCGCCATGTCGTTCTGGACGTCGACGCGGATGCGCGACCGCCAGCAGCCGTCGTTTCCGAGGTAGAGGGGGTGAGGCCAGTCAGCCGATGAGAGGCCGGGCACCGCGAGAATGAGTGCAAAGAGGAGGGAAGCGACTGCCGGACGGATGCTCATGAGTACGCCTCCGCGCGGGGTGACCCCGCTTTTTCATCGACAGGCCGAGGATCTGACCACGGTTCTCTCAGGCGGACAAGCGCATTGGGCCGGATTTGTCACCTCTCCACTCTGCGGAGGGGGCGGGATTCGAACCCGCGAGGGAGCTTTTGGCCCCCTACGCGATTTCCAGTCGCGCTCCTTAGGCCAGCTCGGACACCCCTCCGCGACCGCCTGGAGCGCCACGGGCCGAGTATACCTGCGGCCCGCGGTTGCCGTCAAGGCGAGCGCGGCCCGCGACTGCGACAAGAGGAGCGCCCGCCACGAGGGCGGGCGCTCCCATTCCGAACGCTGGGAACTAGGTGGTTCCTCAGCGCACTGATCTACGCGTTCAGCCGCCTACTCCGGCGTGGTGAACTCGATCTCGAGTGCCTCTTCGTTCGGCAGCTCAATCGCGACCGCGTAGTCGGTGTCTGCGTCGAGGCCGCCCGGAATCTCGTACGCAATGAGGACGTACGGAATCCCGGTCTCAGCGACCGCGCTCGCAGCCGTCGCGGCGTTGAGCGTGAAGTCCTGAGTGTCCTCGGGCGAATCCGCCGGCACAGGCGGATCGGCCTCCGCATCACCCTCACGATCGGCGTCGGCCGCCCAAGTCGTGAAGGTTACGACGCCGGCACCCAGGTGCTTGCCGTCGAGGGCGATGTACGCGTACTCGCCGCCGTCGACCGCACTGGCCGCGGAGAAGCCGTAGTAGTCGAGAGCATTGGCCGTGCTCGGATAGACAATACCCTCGGCCGTGACAGCATCAGCCGTGGTGATGCCAGGACCGCCAACGATCACGTAGTTGCCGGTCGGGACCATCATGCCGCGGTACACGAACACAGCCATCTGGCCGCGGTCAACCAGGGCGCCCGGACGGAACAGCCCATCCATATAGCCGTAGACCACGTCGTTGGAGACGCAGGCCTTGATCGACGTCGCAGCCCAGTGATCTTCGTCGACGTCGAGGAACAGGTCCCCGCTCACGGCCTCGGTCGCGAGGCCCGCAGCCCTCTGGATGTAGACGGCCATCTGGTCGCGCGAGATGTACGTGGCCGGACGATACAGCTCGTCCTCGTAGCCCAACACGATGCCAGCATCCGCGCACGCCTCGACCGAAGCATAGGCCCAACTCCAGTCCGGAACGTCTTCGAACGTAGGCGTCTCGGGCGGGTCGTCGGTGTCGAGTATCGCGGCGCGCGCGATGAAGACGGCCATCGCGGCGCGCGTGATGTCGAACTCGGCCCAGTAGTTGTCGTCGTTGTAGCCCTGGACGATGACCGGCAGGCGGTTCGCGCACTGCTCGATCTGCGGACGAGACCAGAACCCCATGGCGATGTCCGGGAACGTGCTGAGGCAGACGTCCGCCTCAGCGGTGTCGTCGGTCATCAGCACGACGCCGATCTCCTCCATGATCCAGTTGCAGTCGAACGTAGCGTCGGCTGGAGGATCAGTGGTGGTGGCCGTCGCGTTGTAGGCGTACGTGATCCATCCCGCCGGCGCGTCGACCGTGAATGCGAACTCATACTCCTCGGTGTCCGCGACGCTCACTTCCTCGATGGGGACGACCATCAGGCCCCAGCGATCAATCTCGCTGGCTGCCGCGGTCGCGCCCTCTACCGAAGTTAGCTGGTAGTCGTCAGCTTCGTCGTCCTCGTCCGGGTTCCAAGTCACGCCGGACGAGTTTTCAGCCGTGACGCTGCAGTCGTAGTCGCCGCCCACCACCAGGTCTCCGGGCAGGTCCGAATCGGACACTGCCCAGTCCTGGGCAAAGGCGGCGCCGGACGCAGCGGCGAGACACAGCGCCAAGAGCGCTGCGGCCCATAGGTACTTCGTTTTCGACATGCCTCGCCTCCTTGACAGGGTGGAAAATCAACCTCGCGAGATTGGAAGCGTCATTCACTCGGCCGCGGCTCCTGAGGCTGAGGGGCCGCGCCCATACGGCACAGCTCTAAACCCTTTGCCTGACCACCTCCTCTCAGCACTCGCGATCTCTTGCGCGAGCAACTTCGGCGCGCCCCTG
>DAOVEW010000119.1 GCA_030668755.1 Bacillota bacterium
CGACGCAGTACTACGCGCCTTACGATGGATTTCCCTACGCCTCGACCTGTCTCTTCGCCCGCGCCACAGAGCTGGGCGTCCCGGTGACCGTGCATGCCATGATCGGCACGGACATCACCGACCAACACCCGAGCTTTGTGGGTGAGGCGAAAGGCGGTACGAGCGCGCGCGACTTCCTCATCTACACCGAAGAGATCGGCCGGCTCGCCGGCGGCGTCGTGCTGAACGTGGGAACCGCGGTGATGGGGCCGGAGGTGCTGCTCAAGGCAGTGTCCATGGTCACGAACCAGGGCCGCGCACCACAGGGCATTATCACCGGCGACTTCGACATCCGGCCCTTCGCGTTTGACGACACCGCGAAGGACGAGGGGCAGTACTACTACTACCTGCGCGACCAGAAGACCATTGCCACGCGCCTGCCGCGTGTGTTCGGCGGGGCGGGCTACTACCTCGAGGGCGAGCAGATGCAGACTGTTCCGGCCTTCTACCAACTGCTCATGCGCAAGCTCGGCGTAGGGTAGCGAGACTCACGCGGGATGGGTGGAGCCGCGGTCATGGCGCTGGCCCCGAATGCGCAGACGCGACGTCGTGTCCGAACCCGTGAAGCAAACACCCCACGGGCTGTCCGGACGGTGTTTCCATGATGCGCCCATGCTGGCACGACCCTGTCACCGTCGCCCAGGGGGTCATCTCAGTGGTCTGGGCGGTCCAGCCGGTGTCCCAAAGCCCACCCAACACCCATAAGCTGTCCCTGTCAACCACTCAGTATCCCTAGCGGGGGTGAGGCGCGATGTAACGCACCGCGATCCGGCGTCTCCTCACGCGCCAGAGCCGCCTCACTGAAGCGCAAGCTCTGACCGCACCTCGGTCGCGCCAGGGAGCACATGGAAGAACAGCGTCGTGCCAGACTCCCATTGCCCATAGCCTGCAGAATACCATCCCTGCAGTCGCGGCCGGGTCTCTCCCTTCGCAACACGCCACTGGCCTGGGACGCTCTGTCGAATGATGCAGAGCGCGCCATCAGGAGCAATCAGATGCGCCTCCTGGGGCGAGACTATTGCGACTTCGAGATCGGGGGCGATCTGGAAGAGCTGCCGCCACCCAACCGGCCTGCGGCGAGCCGGTTGGACTTCATCGCGAAGGACGACTGCGCCGCCGCGTTCGAAGCGGAAGGCACGGATGTGGCGCCCTTGCCGCAAGTCGTGGTATGCTGAGACGCAGTCCGCCTCTTCCTCACTCCCCCACTCCATCAAGTCGTTCTGGCCCACGCGGAAGTCCCGGTCGCCTATCAGCACGAGGCTGTGCGCTCGCGCCGAGCGCAGATACTGGCGGCGGGGGTCCCATTCGTGGTAGTTCAGGTAGCCGGGATCGAGCAGTGCCCAGAGGAAGCCGAAGGATTTGGTTCGGTAGCTGCTGGTGAGGAGCGCGCTGACAAAATGTCCGACGATTGGGCGCTTTGCCCAGATATGGCAGATTGTCTTGATCATGCAGACCACGAGCGCCCCGGAGCCGTCGGGCTCACAGAACATTTGGCGCCCGGAAGCAGCTATCCGGGCGCGCCTCTTGGGCGCCTCTCCTACGATTATAGCAGCGGGCGTGCGACCGCACAAGCCGGATGGCGCCCCGGGCAAGGAGCACACCATACTCTAGCCCCAGACCTCGTTCTGCAGGGGGAGCGTCCCCCGGTGGGGAAATTCCACCGCACACACGACCACGCCGGGAGGTTTCGACGAGATGTCAGGGCCCGAAGAGGCCGCGAAGGAGATCTGCGTTCTGGGGCTGGGATATGTCGGTTTGCCGACTGCCGCCATGCTTGCGGTGAGTGGATTCTCCGTAACGGGCGTCGATCTGCGCGCCGATGTAGTGGATGCCGTCAATGCGGGCGACGTTCCGATTGAGGAGGTGGGACTGAAGACGGTGGTCCAGGCTGCCGTGAACTCGGGCAACTTGCGGGCACAGGCAAGCCCCGAGGAGGCGGATGCATTCATCATCGCAGTGCCCACTCCGATCAGGGAGGACCATACGGCCGACCTCTCCTACGTGGAACAGGCGGCGCGCTCCATCGTTCCGCATCTACGGAAGGGGAATCTCGTCGTGCTCGAGTCCACGGTGCCGCCCGGCACAACCGACGGGCTTCTGACGGATATACTGGCGGAGTCGGGACTGGTGCCGAAGGAGGAACTCTTCATAGCGCATTGCCCGGAGCGGATACTGCCGGGGCGTATCCTGACCGAACTGGTGCAGAATGACCGGGTGATCGGGGGGATCGACGAAGAGAGCGCGCGCCGAGCCGCTGAGATCTACCGACCGATGGTCGAGGGCGAGGTGTTTCCGACGACCGCGGTGGTGGCGGAGCTGGCGAAGCTTGTGGAGAACGCATCTCGTGATGTTGGCATCGCATTCGCGAACGAAGTCGCGCGGATCAGCCGGAAGCACGGCGCCGATGGCCGCGAAGTCATCGCTCTTGCGAACCGGCATCCGCGGGTGCATATCCTCGATCCCGGGGCCGGTGTGGGCGGGCACTGCATCCCGGTGGACCCCTGGTTCCTGGTGGAAGGCGCCCCTGACCTGGCTCGCGTGGTGAGAACGGCCCGCGAGACGAACGACGCGCAGCCGCTCTGGGTGGCCGAGCGCACGATGCGGGAGCTCGACGCTGTCGAGGACCCGAAGATATCGGTCTGGGGCGTTGCCTACAAGGGCAACGTGGATGATGCGCGAGAGACGCCGGCGCTTGCGGTGCTGAAGGCTCTGGAGGCGAAGGGAGCGCGAGTGAGCGCAGTCGATTTCCATGTGAAGCGCTTCGCCTATCAGATCGACGACCTGGAGGCGTCCGTCACCGATGCCGACTGCGTCTTGCTGCTGACGGACCACCGGGAGTTCTGTTTCTTCGAGCCAGCTGCCATCGGAGAGCGAATGAGGACGCGGATCGTCTTTGACACGCGTAGCTGTCTAGCGCACGAGCGATGGGAGGCCGCCGGCTTCAAAGTCGTGACACTGTGAGGCGGGACCCCGACCGCATCGGACATTGCTCGACCGGTCGGAGATGGTCCCGGCCTGCGCTGTGGCTTCTCCTGCTCTTCGCACTGCTGGCGCTGGCGTCCACGAGTCAGCTCGTCCGTCATTCCGCTGACCCCACGCGCGTGGCCCTCGTCCAGATGTTCGGTCAGAACACATCGCTCGGCGCAAGCCTGCTCGATGCCTATGATCGCGCCGGACTGCCCGCCGCCCTGCACGCGTTCTGTCAGAGCCGCTCTCAACTCCCACCGGTTGGGTACTGCCGCCGCAAGCCCGAGGTTCGCACGGTGTCGGAGACCGTCGACCGGGCCGACCGCGTCGTGCGCGAGGGCTTCCGCCACGGGACCCACGGTGCGTTCCCGCTTACAGCCCCTGTAGACTGGGCGGCCGACCCGTTCGGGGATCGCTCCTGGCGGTTCTGGTTGAACAGCCTCGAACCACTGGACACCGTGATCTCGGCGCACGCCGCCACCGGAGACGAGGCATACCTGGACTTCGCCGTCGGGGTTGCCTGTGATTGGGCTGAGCACAACCCCTACCGAGTCTCGAGGAATCCCTTCGCCTGGTACGACATGGCCGTCGGCCTAAGGGCGCTGAAGCTCGCCTACCTCATCGACGCTGCTGCGCGGGAGCTCAATCCGGATGTCTCAGATCTCTGGACGCTGCTCTACGGAGCGTGGACTCACGCCATCGAGCTCGCGAGAGAGGACACCTTCAACCGCCAGACCAACCACGGGCTCTTCCAGGCCGCGGGACTGGCGGCACTTGCCCGCGCGCTGCCCGAGCTGCAGGACTCGGAGAAGTGGCGCGGCATTGCTGAGACGAGGCTGCGAGCGGAGTTCCAGCGGCAGTTCTCACCTGACGGTGTGCACCTGGAGCACTCTCCGGGCTATCACCTGCTCATGACCCAGTTCCTCATATCGGTGCTGGATTGCCAGATCGTGGATGACCCGGGATTGATGGCTCTGCGCAGGAAGGCCGAAGATGCGCTGGTCTGGATGATCGCGCCCGACGGCCGACTTCCCCGCATTGGCGATACAGATGACGTCGTCGTCCGGCGGCAAGCCCTGGGCCGGCCCGAGCAGCTCCAGAGCCCTGAATTGGCCTGGGTGTTGACCGAGGGGCAGCGAGGGTCGCCGCCCCAGGAAACCTGGCGCGTTTTCCCCGACGCCGGCTATGCGGTCTTCCGCGATTGGCGCGGCGCCGAGCGGGCGGGCGGGGACGAGGGATCGTACCTCATGCTCGCGGCCGGCTTCCACAGCGCGACACACAAACAAGCGGATGATCTCACTCTTGTGTGGCACGAATCGGGGAGCCCCTTCATCGTAGACGCCGGCCGCTACGGGTACTACTGGGATGAGCCGGGACGCCGCTACTGCGAAAGCACCTGCGCCCACAACACGGTCGAAATAGACGGCCGCAGCACCTCCATGCGTCCCTCCGACGCCTTTGGGTCCGCCCTCACGAGCTGGGGCGAGGCGGACGGCCTATGGTTCGTGCGCGCCGCCGTGGAGCGAGACAGCCTCGGTCTGCGACATGAACGCACCCTTGTTTACAGCCCACACCGATGGCTGGTCGTGATTGATGACATCCAAGCGGGCCGCGAGCACAGGTACGAGCAGTGGTTTCACTTCTCCCCCAACCTGTCAGTGGCGCTTGCCGAAGGAGGCGCATCCGTGCGTGGCGACGATGGTTCGGCCTTCTCGGTGTCGCCGCTCCTGAAGCGGGAGGACACTGCGCTGCGGCTTGTCAGGGGCCAGAAGAGCCCGCGGCTGCAGGGGTGGACCTCCTACCGGCACCGACAACTGGAACCCAACTGGGCCCTCGGCGCCACCCTCGAAGGCGATGCGGTCGTCCTCGCAACACTGCTGCGCCTGGGCCCCACCCAGCCCGTGCCAGCGAGGGCCAGCGTCTCGCGAGCCGCAGACGGCTGCCGGTACGACCTCGCCTGGCAAGTCGATGGCAAGTCGGAGGGGTTCTCGCTTTGGTGCCCCGCGGGAGCACACCGCAAGTGCCGGCTGGTCTCCGCGACTGAACCTCTGGGGTGAAGCGCGGCGGGGCGCGGCCGCTCTGTCATGTGCTGCGTGAGCCGGCCGCCAACAGGCCCGCGTACAGGGCGACGAGCACATGCTCCTCCCGTTCCCACGAGTAGCGGCCACGTGCGGCCTTCGCCGACTCCGACATTCTCTCCCGAAGCTCGTCATTGGCCAGCAGTTGGTTGATGGCGCCGGCAATGGTCTTGGGTTCAGAAGCATCGACCACCGTCCCGGCGCCGGTGTCCTCGATCACACGCTGCATCTCGGGCAGGTCGCTGGCAATCGCCGGCACCCCCGCCATGATGTACTCCAAGAGCTTGTTCGAGAGCGAGGAGTA
>DAOVEW010000052.1 GCA_030668755.1 Bacillota bacterium
CGTAGGACCTCCATTGCTGAAGCCCTCCTGCCGCTCTTGATTGAACTCGACCTGCTGAACTAGCTGCGAGACAGCCCCCTGCCAGTCGGGGCGGTTCATCTCAAGTCTCTGCTTCAACAAATTCCGTCACACGGACAATTGACTGTGCCCTACCTGTCTCCACATCGATGCTCGTCACCACGGCGTTCAATATCACTGGTCCGCTGGCGACCTCGAACCGCGCTGGCATTCCGCTGACGAACCGCTCGAGAACCGCCTCTCGCTTCATCCCGATGATCGAATCCCGCGGCCCGGCCATGCCCACATCGCTTATATACGCCGTTCCCTTCTCGAGGATCCGTTCGTCTGCCGTCTGCACATGCGTATGAGTCCCGAAAACCGCGCTCACACGCCCGTCCAGGTGCCAGCCCATCGCGATCTTCTCGCTGGTGGCCTCCGCGTGCATGTCTACCACAATCACGTTCGTTTTTCCATGTAGCGCCTCGATTTCCCTGTCCGCCGCCCGGAACGGGCAATCCAGCGGCTCCATGAACACCCTTCCCATCAGGTTCATCACCCCCAGGGGGCCGCTGTCCCGCGTCACGTACACCTCAGCGCCCCGGCCCGGCGTCCCTGGAGGGAAGTTCGCCGGGCGCAGCACGCGGCGCTCGTCTTCCGCGAACTCGACGAACTCCCGATGGCGCCACACGTGGTTCCCGGTCGTCAGCACGTCAACCCCAGCCTCCAACAGCTCCTCCGCGACCCTTGGCGTAGCGCCCAGCCCTCCCGCTGTGTTCTCCGCGTTCGCGATCGTGAAATCAACCTCGTGCCGCTCGATCAGATCGCCCAGGCACGCCCGCACGGCCGTCCTTCCAGGCCTGCCCACGATATCGCCGATGAACAGCAGGTTCAAACCTTACCTCTCTCCCAGCGGGCCCGCTGCTACTTGGCGTATTCCACCGCCCGCGTTTCCCTGATAACGGTGACCTTGATCTGCCCCGGATACTCGAGATCGGATTCCTGGATCCTGTCTGCGACCTCCTTCGCCAAGGCGGTCGCCATCACGTCGTCAATGTCCTCCGGCTTCACCAGAATCCGCACCTCCCGCCCGGCCTGGATCGCGTAACACCGCTCGACCCCTTCACACGCCTGGGCGATCTTCTCCAACCGCTCGACACGCCTAATATACCCATCCAGGCTCTCTCGCCGAGCTCCCGGCCGAGCGGCCGAGATGCTGTCGGCCGCGTACACGAGAACCGCCTCCACCGAACGGAACGGCTCGTCTTCGTGATGCGCGGCGATCCCGTGCACGACATCGGGACTCTCCCGATAGCGCCGCGCCAGATCCACGCCTATGGCGGTGTGCGTTCCCTCCATCTCGAGGTCCACCGCCTTCCCGATGTCGTGGAGCAATCCCGCGCGCCGCGCCACGGCCTCGTTCGCGCCCAGCTCCGCGGCCATGATGCCAGCGATGTTCGCCACCTCGATCGAGTGATCCAGCGCATTCTGCCCCAGCGTCGTCCGAAACTTCATCTTCCCAAGCAGACGCACCAGCTCCGCATGCAGCCCCGTCACGCCCGTCTGGAAGGTCGCGTGGTCCCCCGCGTGCTGGATCCGCTCCTCCATCACGGCCTTCGCCTTGTCCACCGCCTCCTCGATCCGTCCGGGATGGATCCGTCCGTCGCTGATGAGCATCTCCAGCGCAGAGCGCGCAGTCTCCCTGCGGATGGGGTCGAAGCACGAAATGACGACCGCCTCCGGCGTGTCGTCTATAATCAGGTCCACGCCCGTCAGTTGCTCGAAGGCCCGGATGTTCCGGCCCTCGCGTCCGATGATGCGCCCCTTCATCTCGTCGGACGGCAGCCCGACCGCCGTCACCGTCGTCTCGCCAACATGGTCCGCGCTGCACCGCTGAATCGCTACGGAGATGATCTCGCGCGCCCTCCGCCCGCTCTCGCGCTTCGTCTCCTCCTCCACCTGCTCCAGCAGCATCGCCGCCTCGTGGCGCGCCTCCTTCTCCACCTCCGTCAGCACTATCCGCCGCGCCTCCTCCGTCGTAAGGCCGGCCACCCGTTCGAGCTCCTCTCGCCAGCGCTCTCGCTCCTTCTGCGCCTGGTCGCGCAGACGACCCAGTTCCGATTCCTTCTCCTCTACGATCCGCCCCCGCTTGTCGAGAGCGTCCATCCGGCGTTCCAGACCCTCCTCTCGCTGCGTCAGCCTACGCTCCATGCGTTGCACTTCTTGACGTCGCCCGCGGTTCTCCCGCTCTATCTCTTTTCGCAGCCGATGCGCTTCCTCCCGAGCCTCCAGCAGCGCCTCTTTCTTCCTGCCATCCAGATCCCTACGCTCCCGCTCCAGCTTCCCCTCCGCATCCGCTACATCCCGCATCCTCCGCCAATACCGCGGCACCAGCAGGAAGTAGTACCCTGCGAAAAGGAGCGCCACTCCGGCCGCGAGAACGACAAGCAGCAGTCTCCACTCTTCAGGCAAGTCCAAGTCTCGCTCACTCCCTTCATCCGATCCAATCCCTCCTGACACCCAGCTCGGGCCTAGCCGTTCTCCGGCCGGCATTCCCACGCCGGCCCGCGCCGGATTGGATCGAGTAATGGCTCATGCCACCATTTGCCGCGCCCCGCCGCCCCGGCTTGGCCCGCTGATGCTCCTCCGGGCGCAGCCGCAGGCGCAGCGACCAGCTAGCTATGAGTGCTCTTCTTCCTCGGCCATTCTCTCCAGCACTGTGCTCACCGTCTCAAACTCGAACCCCCGCCCCACCAGCAGCCGCCGCAGACGTGCCGTGTCCTGCTCCGCGGCTCGCCTCCCCCGCAGGCGCCGCCGCACCACCTCCATTGCCGCGCGGACCTCCATCTCGTCGTCAATCCCTTCATCCACCGCTCGCCGAATCGCGTCCTCCGAGAGACCCTTGCTCCGTAGCTCCCATCGCAGCTTCCGTCGCCCCGAACGGCCCGACGGCTGCCGGCTCGCAACCCACGAGCGCGCGAACTCCTCGTCGTCCACCAGACCCGCACGCTCCAGACCCAAAAGCACAGCCTCCATCACGCCCTCTCCGAACCCCACCCCACGCATCCCGTCTCGCAGCTCGGCCGCAGACCGCGCTCGGATCGCCAGCAGACGCAGACACTTCTCCCGCGCTGCTTCCTCGTCTAGCCCCGCCGCACCAGCTCTCCTAGTCTTGCTCCTCGCTCTTCTCATCTTCTGTCCCCGCCGCCGTCAGACCGGCTCGCCGCCGGATCTCCGCCTCGAGCTCGTCCGCCACTTCCCCGCTCTCCTCCAGGAAAGCCCGCGCCTTCTCCCGCCCCTGCCCCAGGCGCGTCTCACCGTAGTTGAGGAATGCTCCCGACTTCGAGATCACCTCGAGTTCCACTCCCTTGTCCAGCAGACCGCCCGCTCGCGAGATCCCCTGCCCATAGATGATCTCGATCTCGGTCCGCCGAAACGGCGGCGCCACGCTGTTCTTCGTCACCCTAACCCGCGACCGCCCTCCGATGATCTCGGTTCCGCGCTTCAGAGATTCCATCCGCCGCAGCTCGATGCGCACCGAGGCCCAGAACTTCAGCGCCCGGCCCCCGGGCGTAATCTCCGGGTTCCCGAACATCACCCCCACCTTCTCTCGGATCTGGTTCAGAAACACCCCCGCGGTATTGGACTGTCGAATCGAATACGCCACCTTCCGCAGCGCCTTAGACATCAGCCGAGCCTGAAGCCCCACGTGCGAGTCCCCCCGCGCCCCCGCCATCTCCGCGCGCGGCACCAGCGCCGCCACCGAGTCAACCACGAACATGTCCAGCCCCCCACTGCGCACCAGGATATCTGCGATGTCCAGCGCCTGCTCGCCCGTCTGCGGCTGCGAGATCAGCAGCGAGTCCAGATCCACGCCCACCGCCTGCGCATAGCTCGGCTCCATCCGCTGCTCGGCGTCTATGTAGGCCGCAGTTCCACCCATCTTCTGCGTCTGAGCAAGAAGATGATAGGCGAGCGTCGTCTTGCCAGATCCCTCATTCCCGTAGATCTCGGTGATTAGCCCTCTCGGCACCCCACCTACCCCCAGCGCAATGTCGATGCCCAACGACCCCGTCGAGATGACGTCCACCGCTCGGCTCGCAGTCGCTCCCAGCCGCATGATCGCTCCCTTGCCGTGCTGGCGCTCGATCTGCGTCATTGCCAGGTCTATCGCCTTCTCTTTGTCCCCTTGCTCCTTCTTGCTCATGGCCTCCATCCCCGCTCTAGTGCTTGCTCTTCCAGTATCGAGTAGATCGCGCCGGCGCGGGTCAGCTCGCTTTTCATCAGGAGCACGCGGTCCACCACCATGCTCCCCAGCTCAACCTGCTCCAACTCCTTCATCTCCGCTCCGAGCCCCGCACCCGCCCCGGGCCGGCGCGCCCGGCCCAGCGTCAGATGGGCGTGGAACGGCCGTTTCTCGCGCTCGAAGCCGTGTCTCGCGCATGCCCCTTCCACCCGTGATGCCAGCTCGGCCAGCTCGGCCGCTCCTTCCTCCACCCCGACCCACACCACACGCGCGCGGTTCGGGTTGGGGAATGCTCCCACGCCGCGAAAGCTCGCCGTGAAGGCGCGACTCCCCTCCAGCTCGTCGCAGACCGACTTCCAGAGCGTATCGAGGTCAGACCGCGCCACCGCGCCCAGAAACTTCAGCGTCATGTGCAACGACTTCGGGTCCACCCACTTCCAGTTCCCGTCGCCCCCCCGCAGACGCTCCTGCGCGGTTTCTATCCGCTCGGCCAGATCGCTCGGCAGCTTGACTGCGATGAAACTGCGGATCCGCTCGCTCACTGCCGCTCCTCCGACCCAGATCGCTTCCTCAGCGCCCCACAGAGCAGCCACAGCGCCATCTGCGCGGCTCGCTCCTTCACCATCGCCCGGTCCCCTCGCAGCCGGTGCTCCTCCCAGCTCACCTCCGCTTCATCAGCCAGACCCACATAGACCAACCCCACCTGCTTCGTGGGCGTTGCGCCCCCCGGCCCCGCAATGCCCGTCACCGAGAGTCCCACATCCGCTCCCACCGCCGCCCTCACCCCCGCCGCCATCGCACACGCTGTCTCCCCGCTCACCGCCCCATGCTCCCGGATCGTCTCGGAGGGCACCCCCAGCAGGTCGCTCTTGCTCTCATTGCTATACGTCACCAGCGAGGCCATCAGGTAGTCGGAGCTGCCCGGCACATTCGTCAGCCGGTGCCCGATAAGGCCCCCCGTGCAGGACTCCGCCACCCCGAGCGTGAGGCCCGCCTCTCGCAGCAGCCGCCCCACGATCATCTCCAGACTCTCCTCGTCCGTTCCGTAGATGTGGTCCCCAAGCCGCTTCCGGATCTCTCGCTCCACCGGCGCGATCATCTCCTGGGCCGCCCCCTTGTCCGCCGCGCGGGCCGTCAGCCGCAGATGGACCTCGAACCTCTTGGCGATGGGGGCGATGGTCGGGTTCTGCTGCCCTCGCACCAGGTCCGCGATCTCGGCCTCCGCCTGAGACTCGCCGATCCCGGCCAGGCGCAGCACGCGGGAGAAGATGGTGGCCGAGCCCTCCTTCGCGGCGAGGCCGGCCAGATGTGGCAGCACGGTCCGCTCCGCCATCGCCTTCATCTCCGCGGGAACGCCGGGAAGCGCGATGACGGTCTTGCCGTCTTGCTCTAGGATGAAACCGGGAGCCGTGCCGACAGGGTTCGGGACTATGGTAGCCCGCGACGGCACGCGCGCCTGTTTGAGAAGGCTATCGAGCAGCTCTGGCCCGCCCTGGCGGGCAAACGATCGGATCTTCTCCGCGGTCGCCTCGTCCTCGACGAGGTCGCCCCCCACTACATGGGCGACCGCCGCCGCCGTAACGTCGTCCTCCGTGGGCCCCAGTCCGCCGGTGGCGAGCACGACGTCGGATCGCCCCAGACTGATTCGCAGCGCGGCGGCAAGTCGTTCGGTATTATCACCGACCGTAGTCTTGTGGTGGACGTTGATCCCCAGCTCGGATAGCTTCTCAGCCAGATAAACGGCATTTGTGTCGACAATCTCCCCAAGGAGCAGCTCGGTGCCGACCGATACCAGCTCTACTTCCATTCGCTCCTCCGGTTGTTCCCTCTGGAAGACCCGGACGGAGCCCACGTTTGTCCTGCTATTGACTGTGGATTATACAGTGTTTCCACCACCAGCGCAAGCGAAAACTAGCCCGCCCCCCGCCTGGCCGCGCTCCGCCCTCTGTTACACGCAGAGGCACCCTAGCTGCCCCTCAAAACCACAGCGAACGCCCCTCTGCCGGCGGAGCGTCGGCGTCCCTCGATCCGGACAAGAACGAGACTCCCGCGCTCACACCATCCTGTCCAATATGGAACGATACCAGTGGACGTACTTGGTCAGTCGAGCCTGAGGCTCCGCCCAACTGGGGCGGGCCGCAGTCCAAACAAAAAACAGAAAACAGGAACCTCTGAAGGCCCGGAGGCTCAAAGCCTCCGGGCCTCAGCACGTTCGGCGCAGTGAAACCCGAGCCCCCTTCGGACAGAGAGGAGACGGACAGTGCGCTGGGAGCATCCTGAGCGACGGTGCCGCATCCCCCGGCGGCCCGGCTCCCGGGCCGGCCTGACGCTCATAGAGGTCCTCGCAGCATCCATGATCCTGGGAATCGGCCTCGTCGGCGTCGGATCACTCGTCACCTACGGCGTTGTCTCGCACAGGAAGTCAGTGAACTATACCGTGGCCGCCGCCCGCACCGTCCGGGAAATCGAGCGCATCCGGGAGGCCGGCTATCTCTCTGCCGAGATCGGCCCCGATCTCTTCCCCTCGCCCGCCTACACGATCCTGAGTTCCACACAGGTTGGCTTCCCTGTCGCTGAGCTCAAAGGCGGCCAG
>DAOVEW010000133.1 GCA_030668755.1 Bacillota bacterium
AGAACGGCTCCGGCTTCATCACCATCCCGACGCCGCCGCCGTACGGATAGTCGTCGGTCGTCTTGTGACGGTCTGTGGTCCACTGCCGTAGGTCGTGCGCGCTCAGCGAGACGACCTCCGCCTCCTGCGCGCGTTTCAGAATGCTCTCCCCCAGGACGGGGGCGAACATCTCCGGGAAGGTTGTCACGATGTCGATTTTCACTCCCGGTCCTCCTGGGAGGATTCTTCGGCTGGGAGCGAGACGATCATCCGTCCCTTTTCCAGATCAATCTCCCGCACCACCTGGCGCAGCGCGGGAATCATCGCCGAGTCGGTCACGTACACATCGTTGGCCGGCGTCCGGAGGACCTCCGTCACCTCGCCCAAGTCCTCCCCTTCCGGGGTGACGGCTCGCAGCCCGACGATGTCGTGGACCCAGTAGCTCCCCTGCGGCAGCGGCACCGCCATGCTCGGCTTCACCTTGACCCACGCCCTCCTCAGCTCCCCCGCCTGGTCCCGGTCCGTGCATCCGGCCAGCGTCAGCAGTATCCCCTTCGGGGTGAGCCGCGCGCCCTGGACCTGGAAGAGCCGCTCTTCCCCCGTCGGCAGCTCCAGACAGACCTGCTCCAAGTCCCCGAAGCGCTCGGGGAAGTCCGTCTCCAGCCGCACCCGCACGGCCCCTCTCGTGCCAAAAGGAGCCGTCACCCGGCCGATCACCAGGCTCCACGGCTCCTCCTCTCTCACCATCGGCCTCAGCTCTCGCGTATTTCCTGGACCACGCCGTCCTTGATCACAATCTGAGACTCGGTCAACTTCTTCAATAGGTCGTCGCCTTCCGCGACCTCGACAAACCCCTCCATCGTCCCGCGCGGATACTCGCTGCCGAGGTCCAGCTTGTCGGCCTCCGCAAGTTGCCGCAGTATGTCCTGCTTCAGGGCCTCGTGGCGTCTCTTCTCCGCCTCGATCTGCCGACGCGCGTTCATCGCCTGGGTGAGGTCAGCGCTCTGGAGATCGGCGAGGAACCGTCGGCTCTGGAACTCCATGCGATCGACGCGCCGCTGCGTCTCGTCCGCCGCGTCTTGGAGTTCCTGCTGCAGCTCCTCCTTGAACTTTTCGGTTACGATAACCTGTATGCCAATGGACCGCTTAACGGTTATACTGCTCATCGTGGTCCTCCGATTCCGCGGCGGCCTCGGCGGTTTTGTTGAGATCCACCCAGATGCTCTTGTGGTTCTTGGTCCCGGCCGCCCTGACGAGAGTGCGGAGCGCGTTCGCTATTCTCCCCCCCTTGCCAATGACCTTGCCCAGATCGTCCGGCGCCACCCGCACCTCGAAGATGATGCTTCGCTCCCCCTCGACCGCGTTGACTGATACCTGCTCTGGATCGTCCACGAGGGCCTTCACGATCATCGCAACGAGTTCATGCACTGTCCCTTACACCTCCAGTCTTGTCGTCCTTCAATCGTCTCTCGACAGCGCCGAAGCGGCCGCGCGACCGAAAGCCGGCCCTCAAGCGACTACGGAACTTGCTCCGACTCATTGACACTTCCCTCTGCTAGCGATCGCTCACTCATCTCCTTCGGGGAATCCTCTCGCACATCCTCTGCCGCCCCGGTTGGCTCGACGGATTCCGCACTGGGCTCGGGCACCTCCGCGCCCGCCGTTTCCTCGGCGGCAGGAGCCGCCGACGACGGCGCCGGCTCGCCCGTAAACTGCTCCCAGACGCCGGTCTTCACCAGCATCGCCTTAGCCGTCTCCGAGGGCTGCGCTCCCTGCTTCAGCCACCATAGGGCCCGCTCTTGCTTGACCGTGATCGTCGGCGGATCGACGCGGGGATTGTAGTATCCGATCGTCTCTATAAAGCGGCCGTCCCTGGGCGCGGCCGCCTCCGCCACAACCAGACGGTAGTGGGGCTCCTTCTTCTTGCCAGTCCTACGCAGACGAATACGAACTGCCACCTGCGCCTCCTATCTCGGCTACATCCGAAAACGAGTTGTTCCCAGCGTTCTCGGCAAACGCCCTGTGTCTTCCGTTCCTGCAAACTGCTCGAGCATTGCCCGCATCTGCCGGAACTGCTTGAGCAGTACGTTTACATCTTGACGCGACGTCCCGCTCCCTCTGGAGATGCGCTTCCGGCGGCTTCCGTCGATGATATCCGGATTCTCCCGCTCCTCCGGCGTCATCGAGTGCACCACCGCGGCCATCCGGCGGACCCGCTTCGGGTCCACCTCCAACGGCATCTGCCGGCGCAGAGCCTGCATGCCCGGGATCATACCGAGCAGATGATCGAGCGACCCCATGTTTCCCAGTCGCTCGAGCTCGCGCAGGAAATCGTTCAGGTCGAACCGCCCCTCCCTCAGGCGCCGTTCGAGCTCCTGCGCTTCCTTCTCCTCCAGCGCCGCTTCCGCCTGCTCGATTAACGTCGAGACATCTCCCATCCCCAGTATCCGCGACGCCATCCGCTCCGGATGGAACACCTCCAGTGCGTCCAGTCGCTCCCCGACTCCGGCGAACTTGATCGGTCGCCCGGTCACCTCTCGCACGGAGAGGGCTGCACCCCCACGAGCGTCGCTGTCGAGTTTCGTCAGAATCACGCCCGTCACGCCGACAGCTCGGTCGAACTCGGCGGCTGCATTCACCGCATCCTGTCCGGTCATCGCGTCCAACACGAGAAAGACCTCGGCGGGGGCCAGCGCCTCTTTCATCGCCGCCAGTTCCGACATCAGCTCGGAATCGACGTGCATGCGGCCCGCCGTATCCACGATCACCGGGCCGAGCGCCTCCCGGCGTGCTCGCTCCACGGCACCACGGGCCACGGCTGTCGGCTCCTCCCCATGGCCTTCGAACACCGGCACCCCCACCTGCTCGCCCACCACCTGCAACTGCTCGACCGCCGCCGCGCGGCGCAGGTCCGTCGCCACCAGCAGCGGCTTCGCCCCGCGCGCCGCCAGGCGCCGCGCAAGCTTCGCGGCAGTGGTCGTCTTCCCGCCCCCCTGAAGACCGATCATTAGAACAACCGGCAGCTCGCCGTCTAGGTTAAGATCGCTCGCCTCCGAGCCCAGCAGACCGGTTAGCTCCTCGTGAACGATCTTCACGACCTGCTGCCCAGGGGTGAGGCTCTCCATCACCTCCTGGCCGACGGCCTTCTCCCGGACGCGGGCGACGAACTCCCTCACAACTCGGAAGTTCACGTCGGCTTCGAGGAGTGCCAGTCGAATCTCGCGGCAGGCGGCGGCCACCTCTTGCTCCGAGAGCCGCCCCCGCCCGCGCAGGCCACGAAGGATATCTTGCAGCTTCGCACTCAGGCTGTCGAACATGCGCGCACGCCTGTCGCCCGGCGCTCCGCGCCCTCTCGTGCGCACGGGCGAGAAGTATAGCAGCCAACTGGCTTAATTGTCAAACGGTTTCCCTCTGCGGGTCCACCCGCCGCCCGGGGAATGCCCCTCCTGGAGGCACAGGCGGTCCAGCAGCGCGCCGGCGCACCCCTCGTCCGGTCACGAAGACGATCCCGACCGCCCACGCCGCTTGAGACTCGATAGGGCGCGGCGCAAGAGGCGTCTCTGATCTGCGTGATCCAACAGGCTCAGCGCCTTCTCGGGTCGGAACCAGCCCGAATCGAGCACGTTCTCGGCTGGATCCGGCCGCAGCTCGGCCTCGGCCGAAGCCTCGAAGAGGAACCAGTCCACTCGCTTGCGATACCCGGCGCCATCGTAGTCGAACTCGTGTTCCGTCCGGCCCAGCGGGCACTTAAGCTTAAGTTCCGTCAGGCCGACTTCTTCCTCGACCTCTCGCCGCGCCGCGCCCTCCGCGGTCTCGCCGGACTCGATCCGTCCCTTCGGGAACACCCAGGTCCCATAGCGGGACCGCATCACGGCGACCAAGAGGTTCTCGCCCAGGCGCTGGACGACCACCCCGCCGGCCGACCGGACTTGAACCCGCTCCCGCGTGGAGTCTTCTCCAGTTTGCTCGATGTCGTTCACCCGCGCGGCCCCCAGTCGGCCGGTCGCCGCTCCTCCCAGGGAGGGGGCTCTGGAATGCCGAACATCCGCCTCTTCTCCGCCAGGTAGTAGCGGTAGTTCTCGAACGTCACATCGGGCGGCACGCGATGGTCCACGTGGGGGATCCAGCCGCCCTCCGCTACGTACGGAGCGATGCGGCTGAGCTCCTTGGCAATGGCCTGCTTTCCCTCGATCAGCGCGCGCTTGTTCACCCCGCCCAGCAGCAGCAGTCGCTTCCCGTGCCGATCCCGAAGCGCGACCGGATCGCTTCCCGCCGCCACCTCCACCGGAAACATGCAGTTCACGCCGGAGTCGAGCCACAGCGGCACCAATTGGTTGATGTTGCCATCGCAATCCGTGTAGACGACGTCGCACCCGTGGTTGCGCAAGAGCTCAGTGATGCGTTGGTATCGCGGCGCCATCAGCTCCTCGAAGCTCGCCGGAGAGATCATCGGGCCCTGGTTGAAGCACATGTCTTCCCAACCCGCGCCGAAGTCTATCTCCACATCTCCGGCAACGGCCCCGATGGTTCGCAGCACCAGTTGGGTGATCTGCTCCATGATCTCCTCGACCAGGCCCGGGTTATCATGGACCATCATGGCGGCCCGCTCGAACCCCATCCAGTCCCGCATCCGCCCGTAGAGGCTCCCGATGTCGATGCCGAGCGGATAATCGCGCGCCGCGTACTCCCGCTTGAGCCGCTCCCAGCGCTCTCCCTTGGGCACTCGCCGGGGATCGTTCGGATCGAGGCGCGGCTTGAACTCGCGCTCCCACTCTTCGGGTCCCTTCAGCAGGAAATCCAGGAAGTGCGGGATGGAATCGCGCCCGGAGGCGTGGATCTCACACGTCGCCCCGTGCTCGTCCCGGATCAGGGTGTGCTCTCCGCGCTCCTCCAGGACCCGGCGCTCGAACCCCGGCAGCAGCCCCTGGTTCACTGGTATCTCTCGCCGGGGCGCGAAGCCGAAGTAGACATCCCCCTTCGGCAGCGTGTCAATCTCCCTGGGCAGCCCCTGCTCGTGCCACGTGGTCAGCGTATTCTCCCACCAACCGAACTCCTCGTCCGGAACATGATCCACCGGCTGGAAATGCATCGTCCGCAGCCAGCGCTCTC
>DAOVEW010000118.1 GCA_030668755.1 Bacillota bacterium
AGAGCGACAGCGTGGTCCACGGCATCTCCGGTGGCGAGCAGGCTGGCGCTGGTCACGATTCCGCGGTCGAAGGCCTCGGCAATGCCTTCGTTTACGGCCGCACACAGGCCGAGATCGTCGGCGTTGGCGATGAGCCGCGCCGGCCCCAGCGCGCCCGAGCGCCGCCGCTGCCGGTAGCGCCACATCTCGGCGAAGATGCGCAGCACCACCGCGCCGCTTGCGGCGGTGGATTGCCCGGCGACGCGAGCGTGGTAGGGGAGTCCGACCTCACGAATGCGAGCACCCAGCCGGCGGGCCTCTAACAGCAGCTCGGCGTCAATGAACGAGCCCTCGCTGCGGAGGCGAATGCGGTCCAGCAGGCTCCGGCGCATGAGCTTGAAGGCGAAGTTCACGTCGCGTACGCGCAGCCCCCAGGTGCAACGGATGAGCCGGTTGTAGGTCCACGACATGATCTCCCTGCGCGGGCCTTCGGCCCGGCCATGTCGATACCCGATGAGCATGTCGGTGTCATCGCTGAACTGGCGCAGGGCATCGCGGGCCTGTTCCACGCTGACAGGGAAATCGGAGTCCATGTAGAGAACTAGGTCCTTCGCGGCATTGGTGAGACCGGTCGTAATGGCCGCGCCAAGGCCGCGATTGCGTGTGTGGTGGAGGGCGCGCACCTGGGGGTATCGAGCGGCCAGGTCGTCAATAAACGAAGCGCTCCCATCGCTGCTGCCATCGTCGACGAGAATGACCTCGTAGTCGGAGAGGATGCCCTCGGCAATGCGTTGGGTCTCCGGCAGCAGTCGAGGGAGATTCGCGATCTCGTTGTAAATGGGATAGACGAACGAGAGGTTCATAGTGTCGGCCAAACAACCGGTGTCATGCTCTCAGCCAACCTCCCTGCGGCAGCGTGACTGGCGTTCGCTGGCGTTTCCTCTGGCCCTGGCGGCGCTGTGCGGCGTCCTCTTCTTCTGGCGGCTGGGGGTCACGCCGCTGGACGACTTCGACGAGTCGTACTATGCGGAGGCCGCCCGGGAGATGCTGGTCCGGGGCGACCTGCTGACCCCATACTACAACGGTGAGCCGTTTCTGCTGAAGCCGATTCTCATCTACTGGCTCAACGCGGCGGCCTTTCGGCTCTTTGGAGTAACGGAATTCGCCGTGCGGGCGGTGTCCGCCTTTTTCGGAACTCTCGTTGTGCTCGTTACGTATTGCTTCGCGTCGCGCGCGCTGAGCCGCCGGGCCGGCCTGCTGGCAGGTGGGACCTTGGCGCTCTGCTACATGTGGATCGACACCGCGCGCGAGGGGATGATAGACATGCCCCTCACCGCGGCCGCGGCGCCGGCGATGTTCCTGCTCTTCCTGGCCATGCAGGCACCGAAGGGGCGACGGAAGTGGCTCTATCTGGCGGCGTACCCATTGTTCGGCATCGCGTTCCTGGCGAAGGGCCCCACTGCCATTGGCGTAGTTGTCCTGGGGTTGGTCGGGTATCTTGTCGGCGCGCGACGGCTGGGCGAGACGCTGCGTGAGGCGCAGCTCGCGCCGGGGATTGCGCTGGCACTGGCCGTTGCGGGTCCATGGTTCGTATACGAGGCCCTGCACCAGCCGGAGTTCCTCGAGGTGTTCTTCATGCGGGAGCACTTCGGCCACCTCCAGGGGGAGCTGGCGCGCGACGAACCGTGGTGGGGACACCTGAAGAACCTGCTCGTGTACTTCTACCCATGGATCGCGTTCCTGCCCGCCGCGGTCGCACATGCACTGCGGCAGGAGGACCGAAGGCATGTGCTGAGGTTTGCGCTCTGGTGGGCGGGCGCGGTTGTGGCGGCCTTCTCATTCGCGGGTGCGAAGCTGCCGCACTATCTCGTGCCCGGGTTCCCGCCGATGGCGGTGCTCGTCGGAGCCTGGCTGGACGCCTGGATGAACCGCGCCGCGATGAGTCGCAGTTGGGTGACAGTGGGATTCGGCCTGCTCTTAGTCGTCGGTCTCGTGCTTGTGGGCATGGCTGGAGTCGCGGCGGCGATGCCTCCTGCCATTGCGGGAAAGCTGGAGGCGAAGTTCGGATCGTGGAGGCCGGGCTCGGCGCCGGTGGTGATGCTCGGGGCGCTGGCCGCGGGCTCACTGGGCGCCGTCGCGTGTGCGGCGGCGCGAAGGCGCAGCGGCGTGGCTCCTATGCTGGCGGGCGCAATGCTCGTGGCCGGCCTGGCGCATGTTGGCTGGTTCAAGCCGCACATCGCGGAGATACAGGCGCAGCCGCGAAAGGAGCTCGCTCAGTTCGTCGGCGCGGCGATTCCCGAATCGGAGCCGCTTGGCGTCTTCTATGCGAAGCGGAATGCAACGATCTTCTATGCGCGCCGCCCGATCGTGGATCTCGGTGAATGGGACCCGCAGGTGCTCGTGTCGTTCTTGGCCGAGCCGCGACCGGCGACTGCATTGACGCACGCCAAGTTCCTGCCGCGTCTGGAGGAGGAGTTCCCGGAGCTGCATGTGTGGCAGCGGCGCGGGGAGTATGTGTTGGTGTCGAACCACGCACTGGTGGCGCTGCGGTGGGAGTGAGGTGAGGGGGCGGCTGCGGGGTTCGTGCTGTGGGTTGGAGTGGCAGGAGCAAGATCGTTCTCTGTAGGAGGGACCGCAGGCGCCTGGGACAGGTTGGTAACCTGCCCCACCCGGCGGCGGGCTTCGGTCGGGATGACAGGAGGGGGGTGGGGGCTATTTGAGGTAGCCGAGGGCCTCCAGCTCGCGGCGGGTCTGCTCTGACATGGTTACCTCGGGGGCAGGGGGGAGGTGGCCGGGGCGCGCCTGGGGGTCGAGGAAGTGGAGGGGCGGCAGCCTCTGGGTGTGGGCGAACTCGAGGAAGGCATCGATCAGTTCGGCCGCCAGCTCGGGGCGGTCCTCTATGATGTTGCGGGTCTGGCGAGGGTCTGTGTCGAGATCGTAGAGGGCCCGCAGCTTTCCGCCCTGGTAGAGGATGAGGGCAGAGTGGAGGTCGCGGATGAGGTAGGTGGGGGGCCGTCCTTCGCACCGGGCGAAGACGTGGTGGTGGATGGCCTCTGCTTCTTGCGTGATGAGGGGTAGGAGGGAGCGGCCCTGAGCTTGGTCGCGGGGGTAGGGGACTTCGAGGAGATCGAAGATGGTGGGGAGGAGGTCGGTGGTGTGAGTGAGGGCCGAGATGCGGCCGACCGGGCGGCCGGGGTCGGGGAATCTGATGAGGAGGGGCACGTGGACCAGCTCGTCGTAGACGCCGTGGTTGTGGAACAGGTAGCCGTGCTCGCCGAAGGCCTCGCCGTGGTCTGAGGTGACGATGAAGAGGGTGCTGTCCAGCAGGTCGGCGTCCCGGAGCATATGCTCGACCTCGCCGACGGCCCAATCGGCCCAGCGGAGGTTGGCGTCGTAGAGGTTGACCCAGTAGTCGAGGGGGACGGTCTTCTCCTTTCGCTGCTCGGGCTCGATGTGGTCGAAGGGGAACTCGCCGCGCCAGGCGTTGGGAGCTTGCTTTCCCTGGAAGAGCCGCTTCATTTCCCCGGGCGCGTCGTATGGCTTGTGCGGTGGCATGAAGTGAATGTAGGCGAAGAAGGGGGATTCGGGCCTTTCGTCGAGCCAGTCGGAGATGAGCTCGAGAAGGAGTTCGGGCGAGCAGAGGGCGGTGAAGTCGACGGCGTCGCCACGCCATTCGTCGGTCCGCTTCTGGCGGCGGATGTGGTCTACGGTTCGGTGGGAGACGAACTGGAAGTGGTCTCCGATGCCGGCGGCAGGGGTGGTCCAGGCGTTGGAGGTGATGAGAGCGGTGTGGAAACCCGCGGGGCCCAGGCCCTTGGCCATGGTGAAGGTGCCGGGGGGAAGCCTGCGGCTGCCGCGCGCGAAGTGGGTGTCGAAGTGCTGAGAGGTGAAGAGGCTGGCGGTGGAGGGCTTGGTGGCGGGGTAGGGGCAGAAGTGGCGCTCGAAGAGGACGGACTCCTGGGCGAGGCGATCGAGGTTGGGGGTTGTGGGCCGGGGATATCCGTAGGCACCGAGGTGGTCGGCGCGCGCGGCGTCTATGATGCAGATGAGGAGGTTGGCTCCCTGGACGCGGCCGCGGAGCTCCTCGAGGGTCGGCGGGGAGTCCAAGAGCGCCGCCGGTGCGGGCGGGGGGATGTAGGGGCGGTCGTCTCGCTGCTCCGGACGCGCTCGGCCACAGCCCGGCAGGGCGAGTGAGAGGAGGAGCAGCGGCAATAGGAGGAGTCCGCCGCGGGAGCAAGTGTGTTGTCTGGGGAGGTGCATCATTGGCGGGCGCTATCTGAGGTACCCGAGAGCCTTGAGTGAGCGACGCATTTCCTCTGTGACCTCCACCTGCGGGACATCCGGGAACTTTGGAGCAGGGGCGTCGGAATCGCTGAAGTGGAGCGGAGGCGCTTTCTGCCGCTGTGCAAAGGCATTGAATGCCCGCTCGAGCTCGGCCGCGCGCTCCGGCTGCTCGCCGATCACGTTGTGGACCTGGCGCGGGTCGTCCTCCAGATCGTAGAGCGCGCGCAGCTCTCCACCGCGGTACAGCAGAAGCAGAGAGGAGTGGTTCCGGATGACGTAGCTGGGCGGCTGCCCGCCGCCTCGGGCGAAGATGTAATCGTTCAGCTCGTCCCTCTGACCGGCCATCACCGGAACCAATGACCGGCCTTGGACACCATCTCCAGGATAGGTGACCTGGAGCAGATCGAAGATGGTCGGCATGAGGTCTATGCTCTGGGTGAGATCGGGGATGCGGCCGCTGGGGGCGTCGGCGCCGGGAAAGGCCACTACCAGCGGGATGTGAATGGTCTCGTCGTACACCGACAGCGTGTGGCCGCGGTAGCCGTGTTCCCCAAAGGCCTCGCCGTGGTCGGCCGTGACGATGAAGAGAGTGGTCTCGAACAGCCCGGCCTCGTCCAGCAGCCTCTCGAGCTCTCCCACCGCCCAGTCGGCATACCGGAGGTGGCCGTCGTAGAGGTTGACCATCCGGTGCTGCTCCCGAGCAGACCAGGGCCGAGCTGCCTTGCGGCGGACCCTCTCGATATCAGCGAAGGGATACGGCGACTGCCAGGCGTCGGGCGGAGTCTCGTCGGCGAAGAAGTACTTGGTCTCGGGTGGGGCGATGTACGGGTCGTGCGGCGGCATGAAGTGGACGTATGCGAAGAACGGAGTGCGGGGTTCACTTTCGAGCCATTCGCCGATGAGTTCGAGCAGCGCCTCGGGCTTCCAGATGTTCGGGATGTCTCTGCCGGCCTTCTTCAGGTGCGGCTCGTAGTAGGCCTCGTGGAAGTGCGTGCCGAGCTCCCACATGGGAGAGGCGTAGCCGTTCTGGCTGAAGAGGACGGTGTGGCGCCCGGCCGACCGGAGGCCCTGGGCGAGAGTGAGCGTGGACTCGGGGATGGTGCGCGCGCCGTAAGCGAGGTGTGTA
>DAOVEW010000087.1 GCA_030668755.1 Bacillota bacterium
CCCAAGCCCGGATTCCGAGCGCTTCACGATTTGCTCGTACCGCCAGTAGACACCCTCGGTAGACTCGGTTCCTGCTCCCTCGCGATACCGGAGCTGGCCGGAGACCGCGCCGACAGCCGGATCGCCAAGCGCCTCGACGAGGCGTCGGACCGCGTCCTGCTGGAACATGGCGTTTGCGTCGGTCATGACCAGGATATCGCTGGAGACGGCCGCCGCTCCGATGTTCAGCGCCACCGACTTACCCTCTCGACCGCGCGTGTGGAGCAAGCGCACTCTCCTGGTATTGCCGGCGTACCTCTGGACGATCTCGTCCGTGCGATCGGTGCTGCCGTCGGAGACGACGACCAGGTCCAGCCGGTCAGCAGCATAGTCCTGGTCCAGGGTATTCTCGATCTTGTCGGCGATGACGTCCTCTTCGTTCCAAGCGGCCACGATCACCGTAGTAGCAGGGCGTTCCCCTCCCTGGTTGCCCGAGTGGAACGGGCGCAGCTTCGTCAGCAAGAGCAGAAGAAGGGGGTAGCCGAAATAGACGTAGCAGAGGATCGCCAAGGCGCCCCAGGCGACGACGTGAACGGCAACAGTCGCGGAGGACTCGGTGGGCGGCATACTTGGCTTTGTGTTCCACGCAGGGGTCCGATCCCCTGGCACGACGGCCGCACTGAATCGGGCTCCTGCGGAGTCTCGTCAGCACTGGCGATCAGCCGCACTGCGACCGCAGGAGCGCCGCTCTCTATGGCGAATCTGCCATGCCAGGGATGAAATCCTGGCTGTGTCGCGCCTGCGCAGGGCCACCTTCGGACGATCAGGCGAGGCAATCAGCCCACGTCCGTGTCACCAACCGAGAGCTCTTTGAGAGTTGCGGGCTTCAGGTGAGCTGATCCAAGCTAGTAGACACAGGAGCAAGTAGCGATGTCCCAGACGGCTTCCGAGGTGCTCATGTCAAGAATCCAGTCAAAGGAGGCACACGTTGCAGTCCTCGGCCTTGGGTATGTCGGGCTGCCCCTGGCTCTCCTCTTCGCCGAGAAGGGATTCCGCGTGCTCGGGTTTGATACAGACGCGGAGAAAGTGCGGCTGCTCCACGAGGGGGACAGCTACATCGAGCATATCCCGGCCGAGCGCGTCGCGCAGGCTAGGAGGTCAGGAGGTCTCGAGGCAACGGACGACTTCTCGCGACTAGTGGAGGCGGACGCGGTTCTGATCTGCGTCCCCACCCCGGTGGGGGATCACCAGGAGCCGGACCTGTCATTTGTCGAGGCAACCACAGAGGAGATCGCCAGCCATATGCGGTCAGGCTGTCTGGTATGCTTGATAAGCACCAGCTACCCCGGCACTACGCGCGAGGTCGTGATGCCGATTCTGAACAGAAGTGGCCTCCGAGTCGGAGAGGACTACTTCCTTGTGTTCTCTCCCGAACGCGAGGACCCGGGCAACCCGAGGTACTCAACCAGGAACATCCCGAAGATCGTCGGTGGGTTGACTCCGACCTGCAAGGAACTCGGCATCGCTCTGTTCAGCCAAGTGCTGGAGCGCGTCATACCTGTCTCCTCTCCCGAGGTCGCTGAGACCGCCAAGATCCTCGAGAACGTCTACCGATGTGTGAACATCGCCCTGGTGAATGAGTTGAAGACACTCCTCGATAGGATGGGCATCGACGTGTGGGAGGTTGTGGACGCCGCGGCCACGAAGCCATTCGGCTTCTCCGCCTTCTACCCGGGGCCCGGGGTTGGCGGGCACTGCATCCCCATCGATCCGTTCTACCTGACATGGAAGGCCAGGGAGTACGGCGTGAGGACACGGTTCATCGAGCTGGCGGGCGAGGTGAACACGGCGATGCCCGAATATGTCGTGGCGCGAGCTGCACAAGCGCTCAACAGCAAGGGGAAAGCACTGAATGGCTCTCGCGTCCTTATTCTCGGCGTGGCCTACAAGCGCGATGTTGGTGATCTCAGAGAATCGGCTGCGCTGCAGATACTGGAACTACTGCGCGCGGCAGGTGCAGAAGTCGCCTATAGTGATCCGCATGTGCCGGTGATACCACGCTTGCGGCGGCACCGCCTGGACCTGAAGTCGGTCGAAGTTACGCCCCAGACACTTCGCTCTAGCGATCTAGTCCTGATAGCGACCGATCACAGCGATTTCGATTATGAACTCGTGGTGAAGCACGCGCCGCTGGTCGTGGACACGCGGAACGCGACACGCGCTGTCAAGGAGCACCGCGACAAGATCGTGTGGTAGCGGGCGCCTTTCGCAGTGCGGCTGTTATGAGTGGACAGACGGCTGAGAGATATCTGGGGGACGGCGAAGTGACGAACGATATGCGTACCATCGGTCTTATCGGGGGGATGAGCTGGGAGTCGTCGGTCGAGTACTACCGGATAATCAACCGGGCCGTGCGCGAGCGGCTGGGTGGGCTGCATTCTGCCAGGTGCCTGATGGTGTCCGTTGACTTCGCCGAGGTTGAGCCACTGCAGCGTGAGGGGCGCTGGGACGAACTCGCGCAGCAGATGGTTGCCGCCGCCCGCGCCGTTGAGAGAGGAGGCGCAGATCTGCTGCTCATCTGCGCCAACACGATGCACAGAGTGGCCGGCGAGGTGGAGGCCGGCATCGGCATCCCGTTGATCCATATCGCCGATGCGACCACGGAACGCCTCAAGGCTGCCGATATAGGCCGCATCGGCCTGCTGGGAACACGATACACGATGGAGGCGGACTTCTACAAAGCACGGCTTTCACAGCGACACGGCCTGGCCGTCTCTGTCCCGGATGCAGCCGAGAGAGAAGCCGTCCACCGCATCATCTATGATGAGCTGTGCGTCGGTGTGATCAGATCGGAGTCGCGGGCGAGACTGGCACAGATAGCTGAGCGCCTCGTCGAGGGAGGCGCTGAAGGGGTCGTCCTGGCCTGCACGGAGTTGGGGCTTGCATTGACGGAGAAAGACACCCGAATTCCCCTGTTCGACACCACCCGCATACATGCTCTGGCCGCCGTAGACGCCGCTCTGGTGGGCTGACGGGCTCGAGAGACGCGGTTCGCGGCGCGCCGCGGAGTCCGCTATCAGTCTCGTGCCATCTCGGCACCCAGACGAACGCACTCGACGACCTTGGCGAAGAGCTCCGCGTTGGGCGTGCCCTTGCAGCGCGGGCACTGCCCCAGCACGAAGACCTCGTCCATGCCGACGTGGAGGCTGTCGGCCTCGAATGCCTCCAGCAGCTCATCCAGGAGTTCGAACACCACTCCGTAGACGTCGGGGTTACGAGGGCACCAGCTATAGAAGTTGTCGAATGCAAAGGCGTCCATGTCCATGTCGGGCGCTTCGTTGAACTCTGGATGGGCCCGCAAGAGCGCGTGCGGCCTCTCGCGGAACGACTGGTGTCCGAGGCAGTTGTATTCGGGAACGAGATGAAGGCCGTTGTCGCGCGCCAGCTTTGCCAACCTGCCAGCGTCGGCGGCGTCGATGGAGATCCGGCTCGGATGCCTCCGGATGGCTCTGGTAGGCGAACCGCTCCGTGACGCCCAGGATGATCCAGTTGAGGCCGAGGGAGGGAGCCAGGTCCGCTATTAGCCTTTCGAGATGAGGCAGATCTGACTTGGCTCCGACACCGACATGAATCCCTCTGCGGTCCACGTGTCCCTTCTCCGCTACCCAGCCCTGCGCCAGTCTTTGCCCTGATCGTCGAGCTCCTTCCGGGCGCCTGCGAGGACGCGCTCGATCTCCCTCTCGACGTCCTCTGGCAGCGGCTCGGGCTGGTGCTCTCTGAGCAGCCGCTCTTTCTCCTCCCGGCAGCGCTGCACCATCGTCTTCGCGCCGCTGTTCAGCCACGCCTCGTAGAACTGCCTGTCCATCAGTCGCGGGAACCAAAGCTCTCTGCGGAAGCGCGAAGCGGTGTGCTCCTGATCCAAGAACGTCCCGCCAGGTCCTACTTCTTGGATGACTTGGAGCGCAAGCGCATCGTCGTCGAACTCAATGCCCCGCATCAGCCGCTCTACATATCCGATGAGCTCGTGCTGCATGACCAGCATGTCGAGCGAGGAGGCCTGGTCCACCCCACAGATGCCGAGGTGTCCGAAGATGTCCGCACCGGCCAGCGCACCATACACAAGCGTGATGCCTGCCTCCATGCCGGCCTGCGCATCAGGCACCTTGCTGTCGGTCAGGCCCACGTTGATGTACACGGGGAGGCCGTAGTGCTTGCCCATCTGGGTCATAGCCACTGCCATCAGTGCCTGCTCGGGGCCGGCGAAGATCATCTGCGTCGTCCGCATGTCGAAGGCGTGTGGTATCCCCCCGTAGCACACGGGCACTCCGGGGCTTATGAGCTGCGTGATGCAGACGCCGGCGAGTATCTCGGCGTTCTCCTGTGCGAGCGTACCCGCCAGGGCGCCGGGGGCGGACATGCCCGTCTGAGCCATCGGTCCAATCGGCACAGGCAGGTTCAACCGTGCGGTGGCATAGAGCGCGTCGACTCCGTCGAACGGGAAGCGCAGCGGGCTTATCGGCTCCAGGAACGGGTACGTCAGCGGATATCGCGCTGCTTCTTCCTCGCTTCCCGCCACCGCGATGAGAAGCTCGACGATGAATCGTGAAACGGTGCGGTTGTGGAACCAGAGGCCGATGGGCTTGGTGGTATTTCGCACGAGCTCCGCGGCGACGGCCACCCCACCGTAGTCTGCGGAGAGCTCGTGCGGGTCGCACATCGCGCCCGCGATGGTCAGGTCAGGCAGAGCATCTGCGAACCGGCCCGCGGTGGCCGCGTCGCTGAGCGACGCGTAGCGACGCTCACCCGTGTCGTCATCGATCCAAAGCGCCTCGCCCGCGATTGAGTTGTAGTTGCGCTTGCCCTCGCCGAAGACGGCCTTCTTGGTGCGATCGCGGCCGTAGATGGTGAACGATTTGCCGGCCTCGTCCAGGCTTCTCTGCACCAAGTCCTCTGGAATCCGGACGCGTTCCTCTCTCTCCTCCACGGCCGCTCCAGCCTCCTGGAAGCGCCTGCGCACGTCTGGATGTGGCACCTGAACCCCGACCTTCTCCAGGATCTGCACCGACGCGTCGTGGAGGCGGTCAACTTGCTCCTGAGTCAATACAGTCAGCTCCATGTCACTCCTCCGCGGCTCCTCGAAGAGGTATTTGGCGCGAATCCACTACATGCCTCTCGCACGCGGCCAACTCGCCCGTTGCAGGGTGCCAGCCGGATGCCGATTCACTCATCGGCAGGAGATCGCGGTCGTTGGCAGGGCCCACATAGGTAGCGATACCGATGCGGCAAAGACATCCGCCGGGACGCTGAAGCTCCGGCGAAGACGCGCTGCGGCGAGGCAGGTTGTGGGCTGAGTGGGGAGAATCCATTGCGCGGGTGAGGACGACGAGGCTGTGAATCGCGCTGGAGGTCCGCTGACAGGAGGGCGCCAGCGTGTTCGCGCCACTGGGAGGGGGCGTTGAGCGGAGGGCGGTTCGTGCTGGTCTCATGCGGGAGGACAGCTTCCGAAGGTGAGAGGGAGAGGGAATGTCCGAGGACATGACGCGAGACGCGGAGCGCGTGCGCCGGGAGACGGAACACCGGGTTGGCGAGCAGCTTGCGGAGGGAAAGAGCGCGCCGGAGGTGGCGGAGTGGGGGGTGGGGCGGGGGTGGGAGAAGGGGCCGGCGGAGGAGTTCGTGGCGCGGGTGCGCGAGAAGCAGGAGGAGTGGGAACGGTCCCCGGAAACGCGGTCTGCATTTGCGCACGCATATAGGAAGCGGGTCCGGCTGGGTGTGGCGTGGGCGACTGGGGGCGTGATAGTGGGGGTGGTGACGTACGCCGTGGGAGTGGGCGGATGGGGTTACATCGTGGCGCTGGGAGCAATCGCGTACGGGGCCGTCTGCTACGTCACGGGCCGGATGGGAGGTAGTAGGTATGGGGAGTGAGGGGCGCTGAAGGGACGCGGGGCAAGACACGTTCGAGACCAGCGATTCGC
>DAOVEW010000402.1 GCA_030668755.1 Bacillota bacterium
CTCGACGTCCCGGCGCACACCCGCCGCGTCGCCCCCGGCGCGCTGTATGATCTCTGCCGCCAGCCCATCGGATGATTCCAGCAGGGCCAGCAACAGGTGCTCGACGTCCACCTGGGAGTGCTGATGGCGGCGCACGATCTCCTGGCTCGCTATCAGGGCCTGCTTGGCTCTGTCTGTGAATTTGTTGATATCCATGTAGTCGCTCCTCGGTTCGCTGGCACGCGGCAGGTTCTCTGTGGGCGCTCGGCACGGCAATCAGCCGGGCCCGGCGGGACAGGGCCGCGCCCGCGCAGACCAGCCGGAGGCCGGGGTCTAGTCGCGGCGGCCGGTGGCGGCGCGCCTGCGCAGGCGCTGGATTTCGCGCTCCATCTCATCCTCTCGCCGCGCCATCTCTCGCTCCAACTCGCGGCGCATGGCCTCCATGCGCTCGATGAGATCGAGGACCATGTCAACGCCGGCGAGATTCAGGCCGACGCCGGTCAGGCGCTGTATCTGCCGGAGGCGTTCAATGTCTTCATCCGAGTAGAGCCGGATGTTGTTCTCGGTGCGGGCGGGCTTGACCAGCCCGACGCGTTCGTAAAGGCGCAGCGTCTGAGGATGCATATCCACGAGCTTGGCCGCTACGCTGATGACGTAGAGGGGCTCGGCTGGGCTCGTTCTATTGGTCTCTCGTCTCACCGACATCGCATTCTTCCCCCGCCCGGCACTCAACCGCGAAGGCCGGCGCGCGGGTTTTCGCGGCGCATCTGTCCGAGACGGGCAATGATCCGCTTCTCTTCATCCGTCAAGTGCTTGGGGACCACGATGCGGACTCTCACGTAGAGGTCGCCGGCGGTCCTTCTACCGGGCATGCCGCGGCCAGCGAGCCGGAGACGCTGGCCCGAGGAGGTGCCCGGGGGCAGCCTCATCTTGACGCGGCCGTTGAGGGTGGGAACCTCGATCTCGGCTCCGAGAGCGGCCTCTGGGTAGGTGACCGGCACATCGCAGTAGAGGTCATCGCCGCGGCGCCGAAAGAAGCGATGTGGCGCGATCTTGGCGATGAGGTAGAGGTCTCCGCGCCCGCCGGAGGGTCCGGTCGCGCCCTGCCCGGCGACACGGATCTTGGAGCCGGTGCGAACGCCCGCCGGTATCTTCACTTCGAGCCGCTTGGTCTGCTCGATGCGGCCGGCGCCGCCGCAGGCGCTGCACACGGTGGTGCCGCCTGCGAGGCCGGATCCCTGGCAGGTGGGGCAGACCTGCGGGATGGGGAGGGTCACCTGGCGAACGGCGCCGCGGAAGGCTTCCTCCAGAGTGAGCTCGATCTCGGCCTGGACGTCTCGGCCGCGCGCGGGCCGGGTGCGAGCGCCCGCGAAGGGTCCGGCACGACCGCCGAGGAATTCCTCGAGGATGTCGTTGAGGTTGCCGCCGAAGTCGAAGTCGGGTCCCGCGGTGGTGCGCCAGGTGAAGCCGCCCGGGCTGCTTGCGGCCGCATGTCGCCAGGCATCGCCGAGGTGGCCGAAGCGGTCGTACTGCTGGCGCTTCTGGGGGTCGCGCAGGACTTCGTAGGCCTCGCCGATCTCCTTGAACTTCCGCTCGGCCTGGTTGTCGCCGGGGTTGACGTCCGGGTGGTACTTGCGCGCGAGCCGGCGGAAGGCACGCTTGATCTCCTTGTCGTCGGCGTTTCGGCCTATGCCCAATATCTCGTAGTAGTCTCGCGTTCCGGCGGGCATCAGCGTCTCACCTCATTCGAGATTGACCCGGACGCGTGTTGGGCCGTCGGGGGCGAGCTTTGGGATGGTAACTTCGAGCACGCCGTCGCGATAGGCGGCCTGCACCTTGGAGGGGTCGATCGGGACGCCGATGCGGAAAGCTCGGAGAAAGCGACCGACTGGCCGCTCCAGCCGAATGCCGCGGCCCCGCTGCGTTCGAGAGCGCTCGCCGCGCAGGGTGAGGGTCTCCCCCTCGACTTGCAGGTCGATTTCCTCGCGGCTGAAGCCGGGGAGGTCCATCAGCAGGATCAAGGTGTCGTCCTGCTCGTGGATGTCTACGGGCGGCACCCAGACGTCCTCCTCGTCCTCGGTGGGAGGACGGGACGAGAGGCTGTCAGCGATGCGGCCCAGGTCGCTGCGCAGCCGCGCGACGTCGCCGAAGATGTCCCAGTCTCGTGCGCTCATGCACGCATCACCACCACACTGCGCTGCCGTCAGTTGCTCTCGCGGAACTCGGCGTCGATCACGCCTTCATCGCCGCCCTCGGCCTCGGGCTCCTCGCCGGCGCCGGTTCGGCCTGCGTCCGCGCCGGCCTGCTGGCTGGCGGCCTGCTGATAGGCGGCCTCGGAGACGCGGCTGAAGGCGGTCTGCAATTGATCGCGGGCGCTGCGGATGCGGTTGATGTCCTTGCTCTCGAGGGCCTTGCGGACTTCTTCGATCGCCTCTTCGGCGGCCTTCCGGGCGTCGGCGGGCACCTTGTCGCCGAGGTCCTTGAGGCTGCGCTCGGCGCCGTACATGAGCTGCTCGGCCTGGTTGCGGGTATCCACCTCCTCGCGGCGCTTGTGGTCCTCCTCGG
>DAOVEW010000242.1 GCA_030668755.1 Bacillota bacterium
GTTGACGACGTGAGTCACAATAGATTCTTCACCTCACCTGCCATACCTGAGGGCACAGAGAGCTACACACTTCCGGCCGCTCACCTTCAGAGCGCTACAACCTACCTGTGGCTGGTGCACGGGAGTGATCTAGATGGCAACATGGTTCTTGCCGGCTGGAATACCTTCACCACGCCATGACATCCGCCTTGGGCCATTTCCACGTCTTCGAAAAGGAGCGGCAGGAGCAACCGACCCCGGACGCCACGACCACGACACCCTCCTCCCCCACCGCCTTGTCTCTTACAGATGATATTGTATTATAGTAACACCGGCCCACGATCGCCTTGCACAGTAGGGAAAAAGGGGGATTCCTGGGGAGTGATATCAGGTGCGTCTCGTGCATTCGGGGTTGCGGCGGCCATTTGGGCGTAATCATCGTCAGGAGCCTTAGAAGCGAGTGAAAGGGGGTGCGGGGGAAACGAATCGCCGGTCGTTTCCCCCGCCAGGCCTTTCCGCTCGGCATGGATATGCCGGACGTTACCATAATACAAGAAACTCATTCCTGACGCCTCCGGCCACCATCTCACATATCCTTCGCCCTGTGGAACAAGCCCCTGTACGACGCTCGGGACCTGCGGAGGCCCGCGTCGCAAGCGCCTGCCGGGGGTCACACGGCTGGCGCGCAGCCCGAGCTGGCGCGGGGGTTACCGGATGCGCGGTACAGTTTCATATGTCGTCGCGCCGCGCGGCACCACGACGCGTGGGGATCGGCCGGGGCCTCGCCTTTGGCCGCTGCTTCGCGTCGTCGCCACCGCGTTCGCCCTCCTCGCGGCCCCCCTCCTGCGAGCGTCCGCCCAGCCTCCTCAGCGGCCCACCATCGAGAAAGTCGAGGCGGCCCCCGCCGACGACGGCCTCCGCGTCCAGATCATCACAAACGCCGCCGAGCCCCCCGCCTTCGACACCTTCACTCTCCGCAGCCCCGACCGCCTCGTCCTTCAGCTCCCCGGCTTCCGCTTCGACCTGAAGGCCCTCGGCACTCTCCACCTCGGCCGCGCGGGCATCAACCGCCTCCGCCTCGGCCAGTACCGCGCCGCGCCGCCCATCGCCCGCATCGTCTTCGACCTCTCGGTGCCCCCCACCGCGCTTCGCTACCGCACCATCTCCTCTCCAGGTCAAGGGCTGCTGACCATCGAGTTCTCGGCCCCGGGCGCGCCGCCGCAGCCTCCGCGCGCCGCCCCACCTTCGGCGCCTCCGCCCGAGCTCGCCCCCGAACCCGCGCCTCCACCTGAGCCCGCGATCGAGCCGAAGCCGGCGCCATTCCAGCCGGCCCCGCCGCCCGCGCCCAGGCCCCGACCGGCCCCGCGCGCGCCCCTGGCCCCGACCACAGTCATCTGGATCCTGGCTGCTGTACTCGCGGCGGCGGCCGCAATCTTCGCCGGCCTCTGGATTCGAGACCGCGTTCGCGCGCGCCGCGAGGAATCGGGCCTCCGTGAAGCCCTCCGCTCCCACGACCCATCCGAACGCCTCCGCGCCCTCGGAGTCCTGAGCGCCCGGCCCGCCGCCGAGCTTCACGACATCGCCGATCTGCTCCTCGCTGCAGCAGAGGATACCACCGATGAAGTGGCCGCCCAAACCCGGGCCCTTCTCCGCAAGGCATTTCCCGTCCCTGCGCTCGGCGCTCTCCTCTCCGAGGAGGGCCTCGAATCGAAGCTGCGGGCGATCTCCTTGCTCGCGCTTCATCCGCCCGAGGAGACCTCCAGCCCGATCTTTCAGGCCGCGCTCGCAGCACCGAGCGCAGTCCGACAGCCTGCCGTGGATCTGCTCGCAGAACATGCCCGCGCCGGGCAGCTCGGAGATGCGCTTCCCGCGCTGTCCTCAGACCAGGAAGACCGGCGCACGCTCGCCGAGGAGATCATCCAGAGCGCCGGGCGTGACGCGGCTCCCGCGCTGCGTGCGGCCCTCGGCTCCCCGGACGAGCGCGCCCGCCGCGCCGGCATAGCGGGCCTTGCGCTCCTCGCAACAGAGGGCAGCGCCAAGGCCATCGCCCCTCTCCTGTCCGACCCGGCGGCCCAAGTCCGCGCCGCGGCCGCCTGCGCCATCGGGCAGCTCGCGGTGAACGGCGCCTATCGAGACCATCTCCTCTCCGCCCTGAGCGACACCGCGCCCGAAGTCCGGCAAGCCGCCGCAGTCGCTCTCGCGCGCCTCGGCCCCGACCAGCTCGACGCGCTGCTCGACTCCCTTTCCCAGCCGGATGACCGGCCGGACATCCCAGTCTCTCCCGAACTCCTCGGCGCAATCGCACACGCCTGCCAAGACCCCTCGCCCGCACTGGAGCGCGCTCTCTCAGCATCGAGCCCCGACCTCGCCTCCGGCATCGCCCGGTCTCTCGAGCGCGCGGGAAAGCTCGACATCTGGCTGCAGCGTTCCGCGGCCCTGCCTCCCGAGCAGCGCGATCTCACTCTCTCCGTCCTGCGCGCCGCCGCGGCAGCCGGCGTCCCCGACCCCTTGCTCCGCGGCATTCAACGCCCCGACCCGGCGGCCCAAAAGCTCTGCGCCCGACTGCTCGGCGATTCGGCCGACCAAGCCGCGCTCGGCGGCCTCACCGCTCTCCTGTCGGTCCCCGACGAATCCCTGCGGGTCGCAGCGGCCCAGGCCCTCGGCAACCTCCGCGCCGCGCAGGCCGTGCCATCTCTCGTCCAGGCAATGGAAGATCCCTCGCCCGCGGTCAGAGAGGCTGCTGCGCGCGGGCTCGCCCACCAGCTCCGAATCAGCGGCGAAGGCGAAGACTCGGCCGAGATAGACGAGGCCCTCCGCGCGTCCGCCGTCCGCGCGCTCACGAAGGCGCTCGACGATTCAGCCGCGGAGGTCCGCGCCGCGGCCGCCGTCGCCCGCGGCGCGCTCCAGGTCCAGGAGGCCGTCCCCGCTCTCGTCCAGCTTGCGCTCCGGACACCTGACTCAGAGATGAAAGACGCCGCGCTGACGGCCCTGGGCAACATGCAACCTGGGGAGGCGCCGTCATCGCTCAGAGATGCGATGGCCGAGTCCGACCCCGACGCGCGGGGGCGCGTCGTCGAAGCCCTCGTCGCAATCGGCGGCGCCGCCGCAGCCGAGCTGCTCGTCGGCGCGCTGGCCGACGCCGACGCGGCGGTGAGGCAGGCCGCCGGCCGCGGCCTCTGGGACATCGCCGCCGACGGCCGCGCCCAGGCGCTCCTGCCCTACCTCAAGAGCCCCGACCCGAAGGTGCGCTGCGCCATTGCAGGGGTGCTGGGCAAGGTGCGCGCGCTGGAGTGCGCCGGCTCGCTGGCCGAGGCCGCAGCCGACCCGGATCCCCACGTCCGAGCCAGCGTCGTCAACGCGTTCCGCATCCTCGGCGAGGAGGCCGCCTACTACCTCGACGCCGTGGCGGCCCGAGCCGGCGACACCGACCCATTCGTCCGTGCGCGCGCCCTGGAGGCCCTTGCCGCGATGGCGCCCACCAGCCCCGACGCCGCACACCATCACGTGCTTCTCATGGCCGACGAAGACCCGGACGTGCGCAGAGCGGCCGCCGCGTGTCTCCTCTCCTACGCCAAACGCGACATCCACGAGCCTCTGGTGGACCTGCTGAGCGACCCCGCTCGTCGGCCGCAGGCCCTGGAGGCGCTCCAGGCCGCCGACGAACCAGTCC
>DAOVEW010000336.1 GCA_030668755.1 Bacillota bacterium
CCCCAGCGCATGCCCGAACAGATGCTGGAAACGTGAGGAGCTCAGCGAGCACGCCGCCGCGGCCTCCGCGGCGCCGATCCGTCTCCCCGGCCGTTCGTGGACGACCTTCAGAGCCGGCATAATCCGGGCGAGCGAGCTCCCACCCCGCACCGCGGGCTGCTCCTGCGACAGCACCGAGGGATCCGAAGTCCTGCCGAGTTCGGTTAGGATCCTCAGCAGGTCAAGTCTGATTGCCGTCCGCCACAGCGGCCCCCGCTCCAGGGTATGCCGGCGTAGATCGCGCCCAATCAGCAGGACGAACTCGCGCAGTCTTGGGTCCGTCACCCGCGGCCGGCTGGCGGGGGGAAGCGCGAATAGGCGGAAGTAGGGCGGATAGCTCTGAATCTCCTGGACGAGCAGCTCCGGCAGGAAAATCAGCGCGAGGTTCGAGCTCCCGCCGTACTTTACCCGCCACGCATGCGGCTCCCACATCCCGCACAGCCACACATCGCCGGGAGTGCACGTGAGCTCCGCACCTGGAAAGCTCATCTCGATCTCTCCCGACAGCACGACGCCCACCTCCATGCCGGCGTGCAAGTGGCCGTCGAGCGGCTCCGGGTAATCCCAGCGCCAGTACGAGGACAGCAGGCTGCTCTCGTGTCGCCAGTCTCTGGCGAACTCCCCGGCCGCCAGCTGCTCCCCGATCGTTCGATCCACGCGAAGGGGAAGCCTGACATTCCCATTCATAGCGGGATTTTACACCAAACCGACAGGCCGGTACAGTGACACCGCGCTCTCGCTGAGATATCCTCTCAACGGTTGCTGTGGGCGCTGCGTTCCAGCCGAGCAGCCGCGCTCGCGGAGGCCGTACCACGCCGCCGAAGATATGGCGGCCCGAAAGGAGGTGAGGGGGGACTCTATCTCATCACCCATTCCGCGGCCCGCCCGGTGTGAGCCAGGCCGGGGCGGCGGGATACCGGCCGTTGGCCGGCAAAGCTGGGACTGCATTCTGAGCAGGGAGGTATTGCCGTGCGGAGGAGTAGTACATATGCATGGCTGTCGGCGCCGCTCTTGCTGGTGCTGGCAGCCTCGTTGTGTCTGGGGGGCCCGTCTGCGGCGCTGGCAACGACCTACTACGTTGACTCAGTGGGCGGCAACGACGACTGGAACGGGACCAGCCCGAGCACAGCTTGGCAGAGCTTGGGCAAGGTGAACAGCACGACCTTCTCGCCCGGCGACGAGATCCTGTTGAAGGCGGGATCGGTCTGGCAGGGCGGGGACGGACTGCTCTATCCGAAGGGATCGGGTGCCGACGGCAGCCCGATTGTCATCGACATGTATAGCACCGGCCCAAAGCCCTTGGTCAACGCCAACAAGGTCTACAACCTCACGATGGACGACGAGGACGTGTCCACCTCGCTCTTCCTGTACAACCAGGAGTACTGGGAGATCACCAACCTCGACGTCATGAACGGTCAACCGGGTGGCGAGGAGCAGAACGACACCCACGGCGTGTACATCACTGCCGAAGAGACTGGTGTTGCACACGATCACATCTATCTGTGCGACCTCGACATTCACGATGTGAACACGAAGGTCGGCCCGCGCACCGGCCGAGATAAGGGTAAGAACAACGGCGGCATCTGCTTCGACGTCTTCGGCGATGGTGTCGCCGGAACGAAGTTCAACGACATCCTCGTCGAGGGCTGCTTCATCTACGACTGCGGCGCCAGCGCCGTCAAGACGTGGTCCGACCAGTTCAACTGGCGCTGCCATGAGCCCTGGACCCCGCACACGAATATCGTGGTCAGGAACAATGTAGTGGACCACATCAAGGGCGACGGCATCGTGATGGCGATGACCGACGGAGCGCTCGTCGAGTACAATGTGGCGAGCTGGACCCACATGAAGCCCGGCGACCCCTATGTCGCCATCTGGAACTACGAGTCCGACGGCACAGTGATACAGTTCAACGAGGCCTACAACACACAGGACACAACCGACGGCCAGGGCTTCGACATCGACGACTACACGGAGAGAACCGTAGTCCAGTACAACTACAGCCACGACAACGTCGGCGGGTTCATGCTCATCATCTGCATCCCCGCGGAGAGAGGCAAGTGCGCCACCTGTGACAACAACGTCGTCCGCTACAACATCAGCCAGGACGATGGTGACGAGATCGTCAAGTTCGCCGGCGAGCGCCACCACACCGACTTCTACAACAACGTCTTCTACCACTCGGGCGACCCCAGCGCCCCTCCCTACACGAAGGTGTTTCGACTGTCCAAGTCCTTCTACACCCACGCCTACAACAACATCTTCGAGACCTGGGGTGGAGGCGACTGGCTCCAGCCGGACTTCGAGAACGATCCCGACTTCCGCCGGAACATTATCTACGGCAACCCCGACTACAGCAAGTGGGTCTCGGTCTACCCCGACAACCTCTGGGGTGTGGACCCCAAGTTCCAGAATCCCGGCACCGGTGGCATCGGCAGGGACACCTGCGGCGGGTACATGCTCCAGGCCGGCTCGCCAGCCATAGACTACGGCATCTGGAGCGACGACCCGATCTTGATGGCGCTGCCGGACCATCCCGGGCCCATCGGCGCCGACCACGGAACCCAGGACTACTTCGGCAACTCCCTGCCGTATCCGTCGGGCACGCCCGATTCCGGCGCCCACGAGACCAGCGGCGGCCCGCAGCCGCCGGTTGCCGACTTCTCCGGCAACCCCACAGAGGGAGAGGCGCCGCTCACGGTGTACTTCACCGATCTGTCCACCGGGAACCCGACGTCCTGGGATTGGACCTTCGGCGACGGCGGCTCATCCCAGACCCAGAACCCGAGCCACGAGTACACAGCTGCCGATAACTACACCGTCAGCCTCGAGGCGTGCAACTCCGCCGGTTGCGACACCGAGACCAAGACCAACTACATCTCGGTGACCGAGCCGCAG
>DAOVEW010000218.1 GCA_030668755.1 Bacillota bacterium
GCTCGCCCTCGCCTTACGGGGCTGCGCCCCGTGCGGCGGGCAGTTCGCGGGGGGCACTCCGTTCCGGGCCAAGGGACACGCCGCTACGCGGCGGCTGCTCGCTGCGCTCACGAGTGGCCGCTACGCGGCCGGTATGCCGCATAAGAGCCGGAACAGCTCGATGACCCGGAAGCCCGCACCGCGTGCGATCCAGATAATGCGACGTTGACACCCCGATCCCTCTGCGTTGCCCCCTCGTTGCCGGGGTGCGACTATCAATTGGCCGGCCAAAAACCCCGCCTCCCCATGCTCTCCGCCTCCTTATTATCGACCCTGACTCAGCCGCTTGACATAACCCTTATTAGGGGATACCCTTACGACGTGGACCCACTACCCAGCGGCCCCGGTACTCGGGCCGGGAGCCGCCCCTTGCGACACCTGCGGTGGCGGCTGTCTCACTGAGGCGGTCGCCGCCGCGCGAGTCGAGGCAACCGCCATGGCCTACGACCTACGTATCATCGACGCCGCGTCCAAAATACTCGCCATCGTGCGACGCGAGACCAACAAGCTCCCCGACGACCTGCGACACGAGCTCAGTGCTGTCCTGATCAACGGCATCCCTGACGTCATCGATAACCTCGAGCCCCACGCCCTGCCCCCGTCACCAGCAATATAGGAGCACTCTGCCATGGCAATCGTAGTACTCCCCGAAGGCCAGCAACGATCCGGCAAACAAGGCGGGATCGTCTGGAGCCACAACCGCGGCGGCCCCTACATCCGCAATCGCGGAATCCCGACCAACCCGAACACCGACCGGCAAGTCGTAATCCGCAATGCGGTCAGAGCCCTCACGATCGCGTGGCAACTTGCGCTCACCCAACTACAGCGTGAGGCGTGGGACCTCTACGCCCACAACGTGAGCTGGAAAAATGCCCTCGGCCAATCGATCAGCCTCACCGGCCTGAACCACTACGTCCGGAGCAACGTCGTCCTACTGCAATCCGGCATCGCTCGCATCGACGACGCCCCCGACATATTTGACTTGGCCGCCGCCGAGCTCGCACTCTCCGCGACGGCCTCGGAAGCCACGCAGCAACTGACAATCGCCTACGACGACGCCGCGGCCTGGGCCGACGAGACCAGCTCCTACCAATTCGTCACGATGGGGCGGCCGCAGAACGCCAACAAGCGGTACTTCGGCGGACCGTGGAGGCTGATCGGCGTCATAATCGGCGTCACCGGTGCTCCTCCCCCGTCGCCTGCAATCCTCAGTGCCGCCTGGCCAATCGCCGAAGGCCAACGCATCTGGATACAGACCCGCATTGGACGTGCCGACGGGAGACTGAGCGAGTTCGCTCGCTACAACTTTCTGTGCGACGCTTGATCCGCCGATCCCAATCTCGGCCTCACATAGACTTGGCGTAGTCACAGTGCGGTTCAGCCAACCCCTGGTCCCCGGTGCAGCGGACCAGGGGAACTGGACCGGCCGACACCTCAATCTATCATGGACCGCTGGCCTCGCCGTCGCGATCGCCCCGGACAAAATCTTGCTGGACATCATCCCCGGAGCCCCCAACATCGGCCCGGACGTGGTGAGCTACTCACCCCCGCCCTACGACGTGCGATCAACCCCGGGCCTCGTACCGGCCGCGGCCTTCGCCGACTACCCAATCACCTAGACGCTTGACACGGCCCGGGGAAGCGTTATGATGGAGTCGCTACTCAAGTTGTAAGGACTCTTGAGTAGCAGATGACGCAGGTGACGGGCCGTCTCCGTCGCTTACCCAGCGTCAGGCGGCTCGCTCGCCCCGCAAAGCGCCCCACACCTGCGTTATCTCGCCAAAGTCCTCGTTAGCTGGGTATCTGACATGCACCAAACCTCGCTCTACAATTCCGATAACGTTTCCGCTCCCCCCGCTCCTCTTGATCCCCTAGAAACACCCGTCAACGCAGCAACGGGCAGCTGCTCGGAGCAGGAGTTTCCGGCCGCAAGCGGCCTCATCGACACTCACCGGCACTCGGGCTGGCGACACCGACGACAACTAATCTACGACGCCTACACCTCACTCGCAGTACGCCACAGCCGAGTTGAGGCATTCAGGTCCTGCGGTTCGGGCTGGTGGATACTCCGCAGCAAGACCGACTCGGAGCAGTTTCGGCGGGTGCCTGATTACTGCCACGATCGCTGGTGCGTCCCTTGCTCTCGCATGCGTCAAGCCACGATCAGGCACAATCTAGCTCAGCATCTTGGAGACCACCCACACAGATTTTTGACGCTGACAATCCGCCATCACCAAGAGCCGCTACGCGACCTCATCCACAAGCTCTACGACAGCTTCCGCCGCTTAAGGCAGCGACCGATCTGGCGAGAGCACGTTACGGGCGGCGTCGCATTTCTGGAGCTGACTTACAACTCGACTACTCACTCATGGCACCCGCACCTCCACTGCATCTTAGAGGGTAGCTATCTACACCGCCCCGAACTATCACGCATCTGGCTCAGCGTCACCGGAGACTCACATAACGTAGACATCAAGCTCGTACGCGACCGCCTCGCCGTTGTAGACTACATCAGCAAGTACGCCACTGCTCCACTCCCCGCATCCGTAATCCACCAAGCCGACGCTCTGCGCGAGGCCATTATGGTCCTCAAGGGCCGCCGCATGCTAATCACATTTGGCGGCTGGCGGGCTTGGCATCTTGCCCGCCCGCCAGAAAATCACGACTGGTCGATGTACTGCCACAGCAATGAGCTCGCACTCGCGGACGCTGACTCCGAGCCCGACAAGCACAACGTACAGTCAATGCTACACACTGCTGATCCGACTACCGGCATTTTCTACGTCCATTTTGATGACATACCCCCCTAAGAGGCTACCATGAACTCCATCCACGCCGAAGCACTCGCCGACTCGCTGGCTGTCCACTCCAGCACTCTAGCCTCACTACTTACTTGCCAACCCTTCGACGCCGCCTCGCTCTCGCAGAGCTCTCTCCTCCACGCCGCCCACAAGCACCTTGCGCTAAGCATCGACCACATCGACTCCTGCATACTACTACTCCGCTGTCTACCTGACTTGCCCTACGAGTCACCCGGTTGCTACATCGCGTAACGCCCAGCGACCGCTCCGTCCGGCACGTCACCTCGCTCGCCGCTCGCACTCGCTACGCTCGCTCGCGGCCTCGATCGGTGACGGCCGGACTCCGCTCGCTACGTCACGCCCGCCCCGAAGTGCCCGCTCCGCCCGGCCGGGGGCGGGTCTGTCCGCTCGCTCCGCTCGCAGACAGCCCCGCTCCCCGGCCGGGCTCCGCTCGCTCACTCGCATCCGCGATTGCATCCGCTCGCAGATTGGCTACGCAACACCACTCGTCATACGCTCGCCAATAAGGACTGCGGGCGGCCCGCAATTCGCGGAGTGGCGGAGTACCGCCCGATTCCGCGAATTGCTCCATGCCACCCGCTATTAAGCGCCGCTCCAGTCGGGCGGCTTGTTCCCCACCCTCTACCCCCGGCCGGGCTTACGGCATCCTGCCTACCTCCGTCACGCCCCGTGCATAGCCTCGCGTGGCTCGGCTAGCACGTGTCGTGCCGTCGGCTCGCACGGCATGCGTCGTGCAACTCGTCGCTCGCAAGCTCGCGACTCGCCTGCACGCCGCCCGCCGTGCTCGGCCCGGCCGCCGCTCGCTCCTTCCTCGCACTGTTGCTGCGCAACATACGCCGGAGTACCGGCGACTGGTCGAGTACGACCAACATCTACACAGTCGAGTACGACAAGAGGACTGACCACAAATGCCTGCACACGCGTGCTCGGGCTACGCCCGATTACGTGCAGGGATTTGCGGTCAGCAGTTACAGCACGATCCGCCTTCGGCGGGGAGTGCCGCCTACGGCGGCAAGCTGAGAACATACGGCTGGCGGAGTACCGCCGCAGGTCGCATCCATGCGACAGGACCAAGATTCCGCGTGTGCGTGGGCGTCCATGCCCACACACACGCGGTATTAACCAGCAGCCACAATCTGAGTGGCCCGCCCC
>DAOVEW010000070.1 GCA_030668755.1 Bacillota bacterium
ATGCTCACATCTCACAGGCGCACGGCCCTGGTCGGCGGCGCGCAGCGAAGCACACGGCCGCCGGTTGCCCCATCGGGGCCCGACCGCGCTTGCGGCGGCCCCTCGCCTTGGAGATCGAAACCCGTACACATCGTTCGCCGCTCTCCCTTGGATGCTACTGGAACCGCTTACCCTTTGTCAAGCCCGCCGAGGGGCGACTCGCCAGGGCTGACCGGGGCATAACCGTTTTCTCTGGGTGCTTTGGATGGCGGAGTCTGTAGGAGGCACATTCCCGTGCCAACACGGTCGCGACAAGAATGCCGCTCGTACCGGCCCAGACTTTGCGGTCACACCCGGCCGCGGGGTGGGTTGAATCGCTCCTGCCTTTAGACTATAATGGCGCCGGCCGGGGTGGCCTAAGGCAGGCCGGGGGGTCAAAGGCGAGGAGAGCAAGCACATGGGGACACAAGCACACTGGCGGCTGGTGTGGATGGTTGCATTAGCGGTGCTTCTGGCAGGCGTGAGCGCGGGGTTGCTCTGCGCGGCCGAGCGGGCGAAACCAGCACTCCCGGAGGCCGCTGTCCGCGATGCCGAACCCGACATCGAGTCGCTTCCCTCGGCCGCTGGGCCCGAGATGGAATCCACGGGCGCCGTTAGGATCGCCGCGCCTGAGCCTGGCGCTAAGCTTCGCGGGCTGGCCGTCGTCGAAGTGGAGTGGGAGGACCCGAGGGGCTACGTGATCTTCCGAGTCGGCGACAGGTTTGCTTACGCCACGACGCAACCATACGAGATGCGCTGGGACACGAGTACTACACTCGACGGCCGACACATCGTGAGCGCAGACGCGTACGACGGGTCCGGCGGATATGCCGGGACCAGCTCCATCAGTGTCATCGTCGAGAACGCCATACCGACTCCGCCCGAGGGCGTCCTCCTGACCGTGCTCTTCGATGAGCACGACCTCATGGCCCGGGAGATCGTCGCACGGGGAGAGCTCTCCAGTCTCGGCGCCGGTGAGGCGCTGCCGGCCGGATTCGACGTCCTGGGCGGCGACCTCCGCTGCACCTTGAACCAGTCGGTCATGGACACCTTCTATGAGGGCGCTTCCACCCTCGTCCGTAACCGGCTGCGGATCGGGGCGCTGGTGGTCGGCGGAGAGAGCCGCACGCTGCCGGAGGTTGGGCTGTACGCCATGGTGCAGATATCGCGCAACGGCCTGGCTATCCCGGCGACCGCCGCGACGACCAAGCCGCGGCTGGGACTCGGGGAGGTCTCGGCGGCCCTGCGCGATTACCCCGTAGTGCCGGGCGACACCTGGGAGGCGCCCATCGGAGTTGTCTGCGACCTGTACACGCGCCGCGCGGTGTTCGTCCGAGGGCGACACACCTTCGACGGGCTGCGCTGGTTCCGGGGGCGGGAGTGTGCGGTGGTCACATCGAGCTACACGATACCGAAGCTGCCTCTGCTGGAGCCGAGGTCGCGAGAGACGGCCGCCGCGGCCGGCCTCGCGCCATCGCCATATCGCATCGAGCTCACCCAGCAGCGCGGCATGCGAGGCGGACGGGGCGGCATGAGACGAGGCGCGGGCGCCAGGCGCGGTGCGGCGGCGACCCCACGGCCGGGCGCCGCTCCCGGGCGTCCCGCCGCGGGAGAAGTCGAGAGCGCGCGCCTGGTTGACCTCGAGGGCACGCGCCGCACGTACCTCACCCGCGCAACCGGAACGGTGGTCCACACGGAGGACACGATACTGGGGAAGGTGGAGTTCCGGGCGGCGGCCAGCCAGCGGGCCGCCGCGGATATCGAACGGCCGCACAGCATCGAGCTCACTCAGCAGCGCGGCATGCGGGCCCGCGGTGGTGGTCGGGGGATGCGCGGCATGCGAGGCGGACGGGGCGGCATGAGACAAGGGGCGGGCGCCAGCCGCGGTACGGGGGCGACGCCACGGCCGGGCGCCCAGCGCGCGGGTGGCGCCATCCCACCTCGGCTCGATTACGGCTTCCGCCTCACCACCGACCTAGTGACCCGCTAGCGCGGACCCGGCCGCTGCAAGTGCTACCTGGACCAACGGATGTAGCGGGGCCGCCGCCTGCGCGGCTCGAAGCGGCGGATCAACGCCCAGCCCGCGACGAAGCCGCCGATGTGGGCAAAGAAGGCAACGCCTCCCTGGGCCGATCCCATGCTGTTCAGAATCTGCAGCAGGAACCAGATGAGCAGCACCAGGCCGGCCGGCAGCATGACCACCGTTATGAAGAAGAACAGGAAGACGAGGCACTGCACGCGCGCGTGCGGGAATTTGACGTAGTAGGCCCCCAGGACCCCTGCAATGGCGCCGCTGGCGCCGATCATCGGCACCGGCGAACGGAGGCTCATCAGGATCTGGGCCGCCGCTGCGAGCGCTCCGCAGACGAGATAGAATACCAGGAACCGCACATGCCCCAGCACGTCCTCGACGTTGTTGCCGAAGATCCAGAGGTACAGCATGTTGCTGCCCAAGTGCAGCAGCCCACCGTGCAAGAACATCGCCGTTAGGATCGTCAGCCAGGTAGGCTGGAGCACCTTGACAGGCAGATCTGCGACCAGCACGGCGGCCCGGACCGGCGGGGGAAGCACCTCTACAATATCGGCTCCGCCCAGCAGCACGGCCGGAATGGCTCCGTGTGTGTAGACGAACACGACGTGCTCCACGTCCGAAAGCAGCAGTTGGTGGAGGAAGACAACGACGTTGGCCGCGATGAGGGCGACGACCACGATGGGCAACGATCTTGTTGGGTTCTCGTCTCGAAATGGAATCATGATGCAGCGGCCCGCTGCGGGGCGGCGGTGAATTCTACCATCCGGCGAGGATGCCGGTCAAACACGGCCGGACGCGGCGGGGCAGAACGGCGACAGAATTGACACCAGATCGGCGTTGCTGGTAGAGTGAGGCCGAGCCGTTAGCTCAGTTGGCAGAGCACCGGACTTTTAATCCGGGTGTCCTGGGTTCGAATCCCAGACGGCTCACATGTTTTTTGGGGTGGTGCTGGCCAAGCACGCGACGGCCATGCGGTCGTAGCGCCAGCCAAGCCGAGATGACATTGAGTAGACAGAGGCCGACGCGCCCGCCCAGGAGCGGTGAGTGACGAGCGGGTCGGATCAGACAACACACATACGTGTGATCAGGAAACACCGGGTGGTCGAGAGGGCGCCCGCCGGTGCGGCCGTTCATCTGCGCCGGGCGCTCGGCACGGCAGGCGTCTACGCGATCGGCTACGGCAACGTCGGTTCCTCCATCTACTACGCGCTCGGGATCGTGGCCACCTACGCGCTCGGCGCCACCCCCATAGCGCTCGCCCTCGCGGGGATCATCTTCATCTTCACCGCGATGACGTACGCCGAAGGCGTCTCCATGGTGCCCACCGCTGGCGGCTCTGTGGCCTTCGCCCGTCGCGCGTTCAACGACCTCTTCAGCTTCGTCGCCGGCTGGGCTCTTGCCCTGAACTACATCGTCACGACGGCCATCTCCGCGGTCACCGCAGCGTTCTACCTATCGTACTTCTGGCCCGCCCTCAAGGAGCAGCCTGCCCTGGCCGCCCTTGGCGGCATCGTCATGACGGTCCTGCTGATGCTGCTCAACATACGCGGGGTGAGAGAGACCGCCCGCCTGAACATAGCGTTCGCCGTGATAGACCTCGCCACGCAAGGCTTACTAGTCATACTGGGTATCACGCTCATCTTGAGCGGTTGGCGGAACTTGCTGGCCTATCCCAAGATGGGACCCGAATACTGGCCGGACACACATCAGCTCATCTTCGGAGTAGCCATCGCGATGGTCGCCTATGTGGGTCTCGAATCCGCCGCGCAGATGGCCGAGGAGACCAAGACCCCGACGCGGACTGTCCCGCGCGCGCTGCTGTGGTCCGTCATTACCGTGATCTTCATGTTCGCGGCCCTGCCCATCGTCGCTCTCTGCGCCATGCCCCCGATGGAGCTCGTGAGCGAGTGGGGCAACGATCCCGTGGCCGGGATCGCCTCCAAGTTGCCCGACTGGCAGTTCGCTTCGGGCGCGGTGGAGGCCAGGGTCCAGCTCTCTCACCTCATGATGCCCTGGGTCGCGATCCTTGCATTCACGATCCTCGCCATCGCTGCTAACGCCGGCATTCTGGCCGGCTCCCGCATCACGTACAATATGGCCCACCACCGGCAGGTCTTCCGCGGGCTCAGCTACGTCCACCCCAAATACAAGACCCCCAGCGTAGCAATCCTCGTGATATCAGGCGTCGCAGTGGCGATCATCGCCGCCGGGATGCGCTCCCAAGACCTGCTGCTCAAGCTGGGCGACCTCTACGTCTTCAGCTCGATGATGGCATTCTCCATGGCGCACCTCTCCGTGTGGGTGCTCCGCGTCAAGGAGCCGGACACTCACCGTCCCTTCTGGGCCTGGCCGACAGTGCGCATCGCCGGCCGGCCCATCTCGGTCACCGCGACGCTGGGCTTCCTGGCTTGTGCCGCAATCTGGGTGTGGATGGCAGTGAGCGAGGAGCACGTGTTCGGGCGCAACATCGGCCTGGCTTGGCTTGCCATAGGCCTCCTCTTCTATGTCTGGTATCGCCGACGCGAGGGACTCGATCTGGTCCGGACGGCGGTCACTGAAGACGTGTCGCCGCTGGTGACGTTCTTGCCCGCGCCTCGCCGCAAGGAAATGACCCAACAGATTCGGCACATCCTCATCCCGGTCCATTCCCGCGAGTATGCCGATCACATGTCCCGCATCGCCTGTGACCTCGCCAGCCTCTACGTCGCCGACATAACAGCCGTCTATGCTATCGAGGTGCCGCGCTCCCTACCGGTGGACGCCGATCTCTCCGAGGAGATGCGCCGCGCCGAGGACGTCCTGGAGGTCGCGGCCCACATCGCCGACACCGTCTACGATGTCAGCGTCGAGACCGTCACCCTCCAGGCGCGCAGCGCGGGCGTCGGGATCGTCGAGTGTATTGCGCGGAGAGACGTGGACCTCATCCTCCTCGGCGTGCAGCGCGGCGGCCCGAGAACGCGAGATGCGCTTATATTCGGGACCACCGCCGACTACATCGCGCGGCACGCACCTTGCGCGGTTTGGACTGTCCGCTACGGAGAGAATACCTCCCGGGGGTCCGACGCGGGCCCGCGGGACGAACGAGAGCTATGAGGCTGATCTGCCGTAAATCCCGTCTCCACGGCAAAGTCCAAGTCCCCGGGTCCAAGTCCCACACTATCCGGGCGGTGGCCATCGCCGCCCTGGCCCACGGCAAGAGCACGATTCGCCGCCCGCTCGACTCGAACGACACCCGGGCTGCCACGGAAGCCTACCGCGCCCTGGGGGCCGACATCGAGGCCAGCCGAGGCGCGTGGCTGGTGACGGGCGCCGGGGGCGAGCTGCGGGCGCCAGATGACGTGATTGATGTTCGCAACTCCGGTGTGACGATGCGTACGGCGATGGGCTCGTGCGCGCTGCTGCGGGAGGGGATGGCCGTGCTCACGGGCGACGAGCAGATCCGCCGCCGGCCCGCCGGCCCCCTTGCCAACTCCCTGAACGACCTCGGCGCCGACGTCCGGTCCACACGCGGCAGCGGCACCGCACCATTCGTCGTTCGGGGGCGCCTGCGCGGAGGCGAGACCTCGATCGAGGCCGTGACCAGCCAGTATCTCAGCAGCCTTCTCATCAACTGCCCCCTATCGGACGGTGACTCCCTCATCCGCGTGCCACTCCTGAACGAGCCCTCTTACGTCGAGATGACCCTCGACTGGCTCAAGCGCCAGGGCATTAGGGTGCAAAGGGAGGCGCTGCGGGAGTTCCGCATCGCCGGCGGCCAGGCATACCAGCCTGTGGATCGAGCAGTCCCGGCCGACTTCTCGTCCGCCACCTTCTTCCTCGGCGCAGGAGCGCTCGACGGCAACGAGATTGTGCTCCGCGGCCTCGACATGGCCGACACCCAGGGCGACAAGGCCGTCGTTGACTACGTGCGCGAGATGGGGGCAGAGGTGGAGGTCGAGGGCGACGCCATCCGAGTCAGGGCGGGCGACCTGACGGGGCGCGAGTTCGATCTCAACAACACGCCGGACGCGCTGCCGACCCTTGCCGTGCTCGGCTGCTTCGCTGCGGGAACGACCCGACTGGTCAACGTGCCACAGGCGCGCGCCAAGGAAACCGACCGCATTGCAGTAATGGCGGCGGAGTTGGCGAACCTGGGCGCTCGCGTCGAGGAGTTGAAGGACGGGCTGATCGTCCATGAGAGCAGGTTGAAGGGCGCGGAAGTGGACGGGCATGGAGACCACCGGGTGGTGATGGCACTGGCGGTGGCCGGCTGCGCCACACCGGGCGCCACTGTCGTCCATGGGGCCGAGGCCGCGGCCGTCACCTATCCGGAGTTCGCGGATCATATGGTCTCCCTAGGAGCGAAGATCAGGCGCGAAGAATAGGTGGGAATG
>DAOVEW010000292.1 GCA_030668755.1 Bacillota bacterium
CGCCGATCTCGCCCGCGAGTCGCCCGGACACGGCATGCTCGAGGAAGACAGCGCGGCGGTGCTTGTCAAGCTCAATGAGGAGCACGGCTTCCTCGATCTTTCACAGGCCGACCTGAAGCTCCGCGTCGGCGACAAGGTGCACGTCGTCCCCAATCACTCGTGCGTGGTGTGCAACCTCTTCGACGAGATGGTCGCAGTCCGGGCCGGCGAGGTCCTGGAGACGTGGCCCATCGTCGCCCGGGGCAAGCTCCGCTGACCACGACCTCCGCGCGGGTGGTCCAGCGCCCGGCCGAACACGCAGAAGGAGAAGGATCGCCAATGACGCCCAAAGAGATCATCGCCTCCGAGCGGCTGCCCGAGCCCAAAGGCCCCTATTCCCCCGCCGTCCGCGCGGGCGGCTTCCTCTTCGTCTCCGGACAGGGCCCGCTCGACCCCGGCACGGGCGAAGTCGTGAAGGGCCCCATCGAGCACCAGACGCGCCTCGTGCTGGAGAACATCCGCACCATCCTCGAAGCCTCGGGGGCATCCCTCACCAAAGTGGTGAAAACCACCTGCTACCTGAAGGACATCGAGGACTTCGCCGCCATGAACGAGGTCTACGCTGCCTTCTTCCCGGTCGAGCCTCCCGCCCGCACGACCATCCAGGCCGCCAACCTCCCGCTGGGCATCGCAGTTGAGATCGAGGCCATCGCGCTCGCCGAGTAGCCGGCCCCGGCCCCAGCCGACGCGGAGCCGCGCCACGCGCCCCAGGCGTGTCCGGGGCTGCCGGGGGCCTTCCATCTTGTTCTCCAGTCACCGGCACGTTTGTGGAATAAGCCCCTAGTGCGCAGGAGGCGGCCGCCTCTTCGGCCCGTCCATTTGGGACGGCGCCGGGGCCGTTGTCCACCACTACATTCTAGCGAAAACGCGACGAACACGTTCATGAATACAGCCGCAACACTGGTCTCCCGCCTGCCTCTGGTCCGCGGGCTGGCGGCTCGCATTCGGGCGCACCGTGCTGAGCTTGCAGCCAATCCCTTCAAGGCGGCGCAGCTCCGCGAGGAGCACCTCTGGCTGCTGGCCCTCCTCATCATCTTCTTGCTCGCGGTGAGCCTCTTCCTCATCACCGCCACAGGGGATGTCACCGGCCGCGTCCCCGAATTCGCAGCACCTCTCATGCTCATCCTCGGCAGCGATGTCACCACCTGCTTTCTGCTCGTCATGGTGCTGCTCATCACGGCCTACATCCGCGAGCGCCTCTCCGCCCATTGGCTCGAGAACGGGCGCCTCATCGACGAGCTCACCCGCAAGGAGCACGCCCTCAAGAAGAAGGACGCCCAGCTCGCCACCTGGGCCGAGCTGAGCCACGCACTCATCGCCAATTTCGATCTGCCCCGACTCCTCGACCTTATCGTCAGCACCGCCATCGAGGTGACGGACGCCGATCGCGCCTCCGTCATGCTCCTGGACCCCGAGGAGAAGGTCCTCACCATCAAGGCTGCCAAGGGCATTGACGAGGAGGTCGTCCGCTCCACCCGCGTGCAACTCGGCGAAGGCATCGCCGGCCGCGTCGCCCACACGGGTCGGCCTCTTCTGCTGAACCGCTCCCAGCGGTCGCGCGATCTCGAGGAGCTCTGCAGTAGAGAGGGCGAGATCTCCTCCGCTATCTCCGTCCCGCTCCGCATCGAGGAGCGTATCGTCGGCACTCTCAACGTCAACGAGTCAGCCCGAGACTCCCGGTTCGAAGACCAAGATCTCCGCACCCTCTCGCTCTTCGCCGATCAGGCCGCTCTCGCCCTCGAGAAGGCCCAGCTGTACCGTGACTCGCAGCGCCAACTCGAGAAGCTGCTCGCCGTCCTAGACGAGCTCAGCCGCACTCAGGCCCAGCTCATCCACTCCGAGAAGCTCGCCTCCCTCGGAGTCCTCGCCGGCGGCGTCGCACACGAGATCAACAACCCCCTTATGGTCATCCTCGGCCGCACCGAGCTCATGCTCATGGACGAGAACCTAGCCGAACGCGTCCGGCAGGACCTGAACACCGTCCGCGCCGAGACCGAGCGGATCGGCCGAATCGTCGAAGGCCTGCTGACCTTTTCCCGCAAGAGCCGCCAGGAGAAGATCGAGAGCGTCGTCGTCAACGACATCGTGGAACGCACCTTCATGCTAAGCGAGCACCAGCTCACGGTTGGCAACGTCGAGGTCAAGAAGCACCTCGAGCCCGATATGCCCACCATACAGGCCAACCCCGGCCAACTCCAGCAAGTGTTCATGAACCTCATCATCAACGCCCACCACGCCATGCCCGACGGCGGCCGGCTCACCGTCCGAACCGGCCGGGTCCCGGACAACCAGGTCTACATCGAGATCGAGGACACCCGCTCCGGCATCCCGCCCGAGGACATCAACCGGATCTTCGATCCCTTCTTCACCACCAAGGAGGAGGGCAAGGGCACGGGGCTGGGGCTCTCCGTCAGCCGCAACATCGTGGACAACCACGGCGGCGAGATCGGCGTGAAGAGCACCCCTGGCGCCGGGACGACTTTCCGCGTCGTCCTGCCCGAGAAGCCCCCGGCCGCGCCCGACTCCGTCCCCTCATTCGAGTTCGCTCCCGCTAACGAGCAAGCATCCGTCCTCGGGTAACGCGATCCCGACTCCCCGCCCCGCGGTCTCGACCGTCTTCTCCGCCCGCGAAGGAGGAACTCGCGCCCAGCGCGTCAAAAACACCCTGGCGCGTTCAGCACTCCCTCGCTACGGCAGCGGTCGAACGCGCCTATCACTCGCTACACCGGAGCAAGCTATGACTGGCAGCAAGCCACTTGGCATAGGCGTTATCAGCACGGGCAACTGGGCGAGGGCCTTCTGGGACGAGGCCCGGCACTGCCCGGACGTCAAGCTCGTCGCCTGCTGGAACCGGACCCGCGAGAAGGCAGACAAGTTCGCCGACCGATACGGCGGGCGGGTCCTCCCCGCTCTCCAGGCGCTTATCGAGGACCCCGAGGTGGATGCCGTTGCCAACTTCGCCGCCAACAGCTTCCACCGCGAGCCCACCGAGATCGCCGCGGCGGCCGGCAAGCATGTCTTCGTAGATAAGCCCATCGCCAACACCGTAGAGGATTCCGGCGCCATCATCCGCGCCTGCCAGCAGGCCGGCGTTACCCTCATGGTCGGCCACAGCAGCCGCTACAGCGCAAGCGCGCGCGCCCTGAAATCCATCCTCGACTCCGGCCGCCTCGGGCAGCTCGCCATGGTCGAGGGAAACAA
>DAOVEW010000107.1 GCA_030668755.1 Bacillota bacterium
TATTCCCCGGCATACAGGCCGGGCCGCTGATGCACGCCATTGCGGCCAAGGCGATCGCCTTTGGGGAGGCGATGACGGACGAGTTCCGGGACTATCAGCGGCAGATAGTGAAGAACGCGAGGACCCTCGCGGAGTCGTTGCAGGAGCAAGGCGTCCGGCTGGTGACCGGTGGCACCGACAACCACCTCATGTTGTGCGATCTGCGGCCGTTGACGCTCAGCGGGCGGGATGCAGCGAACCTGCTCGAGGAAGCCGGGATCATCGTGAACAAGAACTGCATTCCGTACGACCATCAGCCCCCGGCCATCGCGTCCGGAATACGGCCGGGAACGCCGGCCCTGACCACCCGCGGCATGAAGGAGCCGGAGATGCGGCAGGTCGGGGAGATGATGGGCCGCGTGCTGCATGACCCGCTGGACGCCGATCTGCGCAAGCAGGTGCGCCGGGAAGTCCTCGAGCTGTGTGAGCGGTTTCCGGTCTACGACGACCGAGAAGTCGTCTGACAGGATCTGTTCGGGTGCCGCATAGGGTGCAGCGTCACACTGCAGGGCCTCGATGACCTACCGGGAGGCTGTTGCATACCTCGAATCCCTCATTGACTACGAGCGCACGCCTGCGGGGGCGGCCGCGGCGCTGGTGTGGAACCTCGACCGCATGCGCCACATGCTCAAGGCCTTCGGCGACCCGCACTTAGGCTTCCGGTGTGTCCACATCGCCGGGACCAAGGGCAAGGGCTCGACGGCGGCGATGGCTGCCTCCATTCTTACGGCGGCGGGATTGCGCACCGGGCTCTACACCTCTCCCCACCTCGTATCCTTTCGCGAGCGCATTCGGATAGACGGCGCGACAGTCGCACCGGAGGAGGTCGTGGCGCTCGTGGCCGAGGTCAGACCAGTCATCGAGTCGTTGGAGGGAAGCGAGCTGGGCGCGCCAAGCTTCTTCGAAGCATACACGCTGCTGGGACTGCTGCACTTCGCGCGGCGGCAGGCGGACTTGGCAGTTATCGAGACGGGACTCGGTGGGCGACTGGATGCCACGAATGTCGTAGTCCCCCTCGCCTGTGCGCTGACGCGCATCGGGCGGGACCACACACAGGAGCTGGGCGACACTATCGAGCAGATCGCGGGAGAGAAGGCCGGCATCATCAAGAATGGCGTCTCCGTCATCTCCGCACCTCAGCAGCGTGAGGCCCTGGAGGTATTTCAGGATGTGTGCCTCGAGCGCCGCGCGCAGCTCGTCGTTGTCGGTGAGGCCGCAGGGCCGCGGGTGTTCGTCACAAAGGCGGAGCCAGACCGGCAGGTGTTCACCATACAGGGCACGAGGGGCGTCTATACCGACTTGGCGTGTCCGCTGCTCGGGGCGCACCAGGCCGAGAACGCCGCGGTGGCGGTGGGCTTAGTGGAGATGCTTGCCGCTCATGGCATTGAGGTCAGGGAGGATGCAGTACGGGTCGGTATCGAGTCGGTGTCCTGGCCCGGCCGGTTCCAGATTGTAAGGCGGCGTCCTTACGTGGTTCTTGACGGAGCACACGACGAATTGGGGGCGGCCGCGCTGGCAGCGACCCTGGAATCTGTCTTGCCGAGCCGAAGGGTGCTGCTGGTGCTGGGCACCGGGAGAGACAAGAGGGCGGAGCTCATCGCGGATCGGATCTGTCCGCTGGCGGACCGCGTCATACTTACGGCGAGCTCTTCTCCCCGCGCGCTGGACGCGCATGAGCTCCAGCGCAAGGTGTTCCGTCACTGTCGCCATACGGCGGCGTACACGCCGGTTTCTCTGGCGCTGCGCGAGGCGCTGGACCAAGCGAAGCGGGAGGACGTGGTTGTTGTGACCGGATCGCTCTATGTCGTCGGGGAGGCCATGCGGGCGCTGGGGATGGGCGAGGCGGATTGAGACGCGTCCACGATAGCTGTGTGGGCGTCGGCTCGCAGGTCGCTGGCCGCTACTCGCTCTCCCACTATGACCTCTCCATGCGAATCCTGGCGAGGAAGATGGGGAACATCCGAGCAACCGGCGCGGAGATCGTCGTCACCCCCTGCCCGGCAGTGCCGGAAGAGGCCTCTGCAGCAATATAATGCTTCTCTGGCACCCGAGGAGACGCGTTCTTAGCATTGCGCCGCGGATGTGCGCGGGAACCGCTCGCCGTGGCGCACGACGAAACGTGGAATATGTTATAGCGGTGAGCAGGCCAAATCCCCGCTGAGGTGAGTCATCATGGGGTGCAAACGGGAGGATTTGGCCGAGCGACTGTGGCCGGAGAGGCTGCAATACCTCCAGGACACACTTGCTGACTGCTTCGCCGTGCCCGTGCTCTTCGTCAGCGCTTCCGGACGTCCCCTCACTGCATGTGAAGATCTCTCTGGGTTCTGTCGGCAGATGACGCGAGCTGTACCTTTCTTCCGGCCCTGCCTGGATTGCGGGCGTGTGGACCGAATGAGACAGGCCGCCGAAGTGGATCGGGAGCGCGTACATGCGCTTCGGTCGGCCATTCATGTCTGCCCGTTGGGTGTGGCCGATGCCGCGGCGCCGATTGTCTGCGCGGGCGAGGTCCTGGGTTACGCGATTACGGCTCAAGTGACGCTTGTGGGGGACGCCGAAAAGGGAGATGAGCGACAAGAGGAGGCTCGAAGGGAGGCCGAGGAGCACGCCGCGCTGCTGGCGCGACTGCCGCGCCTCTCGCGCGTCGAACTGGAACGCATCGCGGCCGGCCTGTCGGCAGTGGCATCTCTCGTCGCCGCGCTCTCGGTCGCGCGACGGAGGGACCTGCGACTGGCCGACCAAGTTCGGAGCGCCAGGAAATGGATGCAAGCACACTCCGTGACCGATGCGGTGACGGGCGTCGCGAACCAGCGGCGGTTCTGCGAGGCCCTGCGCGACGAGGTCCGGCGTGTTCGCCGGTACAAGAGGCACATGTCTGTCGCGGTTCTCGACCTCGAAGGCTTCCGCCGCATCAACGATGAGTTCGGCCACGACGTGGGCGACGCGGTGCTGCGAGGCGTGGCGCACTGCCTGACTTCGACGCTGCGGCAGACGGACTTGGTCGGCCGAGTCGGCAGCGACGAGTTCGCAGTCCTGTTTCCGGAGACGGCGCGGCACGAGGCAATGATTGCCCTGTCGCGCGTGAAGGCCCAGATTGAAGAGCTGAACGCGTCGGGCGAGCTTCCGGTGGAAGTCCACTACTCAGCAGGCATCGTAGACGAGGTCACGAGATCCGAGGAGATGATGGAGTACGCCCGCGAAGCGGCCCGAACGGCTAGCAGCATGGGAAGTCTGACTGCCTAGGGAAGTAAGGCGGATCAGGGACCGGAGTAGCGGCGCTCGCAGTGGCGCCAGATGATCTCGCTTACACGTGGGAACCGCGGCCTGCGGCGGAAGCGCATCATGTGGCTGAGCAGATCCTCCGTCGCCTCTCGGGTCGCTGAGCGTCTTCCGCACTTGCGCTGAGCGGCCAAGGCCGCGATCTCAGCGGCGTCCTCAGAGGTCAGCTCCGCGGTGTTGATCGTGAGGTCGTAGTGACACGGAGCGTCAATGTCGGCATCGAATGCTTGGGCCACGAACCGCACGCGGATCTGGTCGCTTCGCGTGAGCATTCTCTCTGCCGTCGAACGAGGAAGCCCCTCCCGCTGCACGAGCCGCGCGATGCGGCAGGGCAGGGGTGCCACGACGCGGATGTGGAGCGTGCCGGGATCGGTGAGCACGAACGCGGCGCCGCGGCCCATGATGAGGACACCGTCCTCCCGCTCCAGCATGAGGAGGGTGTGCACGAGACGGCGCAGGTACACATCGTGGCTCATAGAGGTCCGCCATTCGGCGATTACGGCCTCGAGTGTCCCCGGCATGACCTCGTCGAACACCGCAAGTTGAGCGATTGGAATCCCCTCGCGCTGGGCGATACGCTCGAGGATCACGCGGTCGGTGAGTCGCACCCCAAGGCGTTCCGCGACGAGACGAGCGATCTCATCGCCCCCCGATTCAGCTTGCCGCGACAGCGTTATGACCACCTTGGGCGCTCCTGAGCGGCAACTACTCCACCTCGTAGTTCTCCTCGGGGTAGTACTCCTCCTCGCTGCCGATCTCTTCCCCTGTTGTCTCCTCCTGCCATTCCTCGGCCTCCGCCTCGGGCTCAATAGGTTGCTCTGCCGCCTCGGCCGCGGCCGCTGCGGCCAGCATCTCAGCGACCTGGGCGACGTCGAGGTGCCGCAGGCGTTCCACGGCCGACGCCCCTACGGGGTCGAGGGACAGGGCAGTGTATATCCAACCGCGGGCACCGTCGAGATTCCCCTCGGCTGCAGAGACGTCGCTGAGGAGCAGACCTGCGCGCATCTTCTGTTCCTGGGCGAGCGGCGGATCGCCGGCCCAGGCCGCCTTGAGCAGACCTGCCGCGTCGAACGTGCGGTCGTAGTCCAGCAGCGCCGTGGCGTGGTCAAGAACGTAGGCCCCCTTCTCCTCCTTGGGCGCAAGCTCGACCGCGCGCGCAAGCTCGGCAATACCTTCATCCGGCGCTCCGATCAGGCCTTGGATGACCTGGCTGACCGTCTCGGTTCGCGCGCCGCCCTCCGGGTCAAAGGAGATTTGCTCCACTTCGATGATACCGTATCCGTAGAGGAGCCAACTCCCGAGCCAGTAGTGGGCCTGCGCCGAGTCCGAGTTTTGAGCGACGGCCTGGCGCGCCAGCTTCACGCCCCGCTCGGCCAGGTCTGCGACCTCCCTCAGCTCTGCCGGCTTGCCGTCGCGCATGGTAAGGGGGGCGCCCAGCGCAGCGTTGTGTTCGAAGCCCTCGACGCACTGGGCGAGCGTGTCAGGTTGCTGCTGCGCATCTGTCTGGGCCGCGAAGGCCGCACAGACGCAGAGGACAAAGCCCATTGTCCAGCAAGCTGTCTTCATTGCACACCTCCCGATATTGGAGAACAGCCTATCCCTCCGCCAGGCCTCGCCGCATCTCCGCCAGATAGCTCCGCACCGGCCTGTAGCCAAGGATTCTGTGCACTTCCTTCCCGGAGCGGTCGAGCAGCACCGCCTGCGGTAGGCTGCGGATGCGGTATTGCCGGGCGAGGTCGCGACGTATGGTTGCTTCCACCTCGATACAGACGAAATGGCGGCTGAGAGCGATCACCGCCGGATCGGCGAATACATCCTCCACAAGCTTCGTGCACCATCCGCACCAAGGAGCGCGGAAGTCGAGAAGCACCGGCTTGCGCTCATGTCCTGCCACGGCCATGCCTGCGGCGTACGGCTCCCAGGCAATGCCGGCGCTGATCGTGGGTTCGAGCTGAACAAGTCGATGCGCCGCGTCTGTATCCGCAGGGTCGAGGAGCAAGACCTTCCGGAGCCACTGCGCCTCGTCTCTCGGCTGCCCCGCGCCCCGTGCCGCCGCACTCAGCAGCCGAGCGGCCCGTGTTCGCTGTGCCCGTGATGGGCCGAAGGTCTTTTCCCAGACGCCAAGCGCGTACTCCCTGGCTCCGGCGTCGTGCCCGCAGATGCCCAGGGCCTCGGAGCAGTCGAGTTGGAAGTCGTAGTTGTGGGGCGCGAGGGTAACGGCATTGCGCAGTTCGGCGAGGCCCTCTTCGGCGTTCTGG
>DAOVEW010000363.1 GCA_030668755.1 Bacillota bacterium
GTTGACCTCCGTCTGAAGGCTCGTGACGTTCTGGGTCGTAATGCCGGCCACGAAGATGCGGTGAGCCCCGGCCAGCACCAGCAGCCCCACCACTATCGCCACCAGCATTTCAATCAGGCTGAAGCCGGCCGACCCTCTCACAGCCGTTAGCTTCCTCATGTGGAAGGCTTCATTCATGCGCTCAGATTCCGAACGGAGTGAAATACGTGGTGACCGCAGCCGCTGGGTCGGCGCCACCTGCGCGGTACACGGTGACAACCGCCCTCTTCAGCCCAGAGTGGGCGGCATCGTCCGGCCGCACAGTCTCTACGCTGACAGCGACCTCGAAGAAGCCATCGTCCGGATTCAGATCCCGCGTCTCCCGCTCCTGATCGGCGATGGCGGCGAAATCCAACCCCTTCAGTTCTTCGATCTTCTCTCGCGCGACGCTCGTCGCCGCCGCCGCAATGGCGGCATCGCTCGTGCTCGCCAGCGCCTGGGCAAGTCCGATCATGATCGGCAGAAGCACCACCGCCAGCAGCACCAGCGCGATAAGCACCTCGACCAGCGTGAGCCCGAGCTGCCTCGTTCGCGCGGCGGTCGGCATCTCACAGCTCCTTCCATGTCCGTGGGCTCGGCTGCATCTCGCCGCGGTCCGGCTCCCGGAACCAAGGCGGAGGGCTGTCCCCCGGGCTATAGTCACAGCCGTCTATGTTGAATATGCCATACCGCGTCAGGTAGTTCCCGCCCAGCCGCACACTCGGCGACACCACACAGGCTTCGACGTTCGACGCCTGGCCCGTGTAGCTGTTGCCTGCCCACACCACGCCCGATACTCGCAGCCGCTCCCGGGAGTCGTCGTCCCCAACGCCCTGGTCGCGCACCAGAACATCCGCCCCCGCGATAATGGCCGGGTAGTAGACCCGCTCGTCGCAGGGCGCACCCGGGTTCGCCACCTCCGGTGTGATCGAGCACTTCTCCACACCGTAGAACGTCACGTTTCCCGTGGCGATCAGAGTCCCATAGATGTGTGCGCGGCTCTTCACGTCTATGTCGCCGTGGACGAAGTAGTTACCGTAGTAGTCTCCATCCCTGAAGGTCACTGTGAATGGCTTGTTGCTGGTATTGCATACATATGCATCGGGATTGTCGTAGCCGTACCAGTCGGGCATGAAGAAGTTCTCGTCGTTGGCGGCGTGGCTGTCCGCCGCGTGCGCCGTATGGTCGAGCGGCGTCGTTTCAGACGATCCGTACCAGTACATGTGCCGGTCGGCGTCAGCATAGGCCGCGACATCGGTGACCGCAGGGAGCGTCGCCTGGTCCGGCCAACGAGGATCGGGTACGCCATCGCCATCCGGATCGCGCGGGATTAGCTCCTTGGTCTCGGGGTCACAGCTTAGGTCCTCACGCACCCACTCGTGCCAGATGTCCCACATCGGCGAAGGCAGCATTGCACCCCCGCCCGGCCCGTTTGGGTGATCCAGGAAATCCTCCGGGTCACCCACCTCCCCGTCTATCTCGACCTCCCCTGCGCCGCCCTTGACGTCCGCATACGGCGGATCCTCCATTCCCGGCTGATCCGAGTCCGAGTAGTACACGTGATTCCAGGCCCAGTCCCCGTCCGTGTCCAGGTCCACCTGAACGGTGCGGCCCAGGTTATAGACTGTGCCGCCGAGGTCGGCGTTCACAATGCCTCGCGATACCAGGGTGACGACGCCGGCGGCATCCGGAACCCCCCAGACCACGTGATAGGCTCCGGCGGCCGACCCGTTTGCCAGCTCACCCTCGTACGGCATCTCGGGAGGGTTTGCCGCGCCCCGCGAGCGCCACTCCGACATTGTCGCGTTAATGCCCGCCTCCGCCAGGTAGAGCGCCTGCGTGTACTCCTGGCGAGACCCGGCCAGCAGGCGCGCTGACATGGCCATGGTCAGAATGGCCATGATGAGGATGGCCAGCACCAGCATCACCAAGAGGGCCGCGATGAACGCAAATCCATCATCGCGCCGCTTCGCACGTTTGGTCGTCATCTTGCCTCTCCCTCCGCTACCAGTCTCCAGCAGCCGTCGGAATCGAGCCATGCCCTGATTCCGATATGGGACACGTGATGGTGATGCCCTCGGGGCCGGGATCGGTCGCCGGGTCGTACTGGTACTGGTAGTGAAAGCTTCGTTCCTCGTCCTGGGGACAGCGCGGCTCGTTTGGGAAGTACTGAGGGTCTTGCAGTAACTGCTCGAAAGCCGCCTGATCGGCGGGGTAGGTCCGGTCGTTCTTCGTCCAGTAGATCTGAAGTGCTGAGTGAATCGCTCTCATGTTGTCTTGACAGGCAAGCTCGTCCGCCGTCGCCTTCCCGCGACCCAGGGACAGGGCCCCGATCAGCACCACCACCGCCAACACAAGGATCACAGCCAGCAGCTCGGGCACGGTCCAGCCCGCGAGCCCGCGGTCTGCCGGGCGGTCTCTCACGCGCTTCACTCTTGATGCCAACAGCATCTCCATAGTCCAGCTCCGCCGCACTCCCACGCCCGCCCCGGGTCTGCCATGGCGCCGTCGCTACTTGTGCTTCACGGCGGTTTTCCACGAGCCGTCGAAGTGATCCCAGTTGTTCACCGTCACCCCCACGTGAGGGTTGTCTGGCGTCGCTGAACCGCCCACCGTTCCGTCCTCTAGCACTGGCACCAGCCCGTACGGCGTGCCGAACGGACACTGCGGGATCTCGGTCAGCGGCGGCTCGCTTGGAATGATGCAGGGAATCATCGCGTTCGGCGGGCCGGGAGAAGCGGTCGTCGGTGTCGCGGTGACAGCGCAGTTCGACTGCAGCGACGTCTACGGCAACGCGG
>DAOVEW010000410.1 GCA_030668755.1 Bacillota bacterium
ACTATGGCTGAGCAAGGACCTCGGCGACACCTGGCGGCCGATCGAGAGCTTCCCCTTTGCGAACACGCAGCGAGTGCAGTTCGATCCGGCCGATCCTGACACGCTCTACGTGACTACATTCGGCGCGAGCGTGCTGAAGGGGCCGGCGGACGCGCCGTAGCGCGGCGGGCACGGGCGTGCCCGCCCTACAGAACGGCGAGATTCTTCGGCGCGGTCAGGATGACGGCCAATACGACGGCGGGTGGAGGCCTGCCCGGATGTTCGTGAGAAAAGCGAAGGGGGCTTGCTCCAGGTCTCTCAGTCTCGCTGTCTCAGAGCGAACGCGGCTGAGCGGGATGGGATCGCCGTGTCGGTCGAGCGGGGGGTCGGAGATTCGCTCGAGGAGGGCGATGGCATCGGAGTAGTGGGCCGTGCTGGAGCGAACGGATGCCAGCGCGTAGAGGGCCGTCGCATCGCCCGGGGAGAGGGAGACCGCCCTCTCGTAGCTCGAAGCGGCCATCTCCAGAAGCGTCGCAACACCCTGGAGTCGCAGGGAGTGCAGGAGGCCCATCAGCTCGGTTTGGGTCTTGTCCATGGGCCGAAAGGATCGTCGCTTGAGCTCCGCAGCGACGTCGCGGTAGACGCTGCCGAGCTTCACCCATTCGGCAGGGTCTTGCGGGCGCTCCCGCGCCCGCTGCATGGCCGCGGCGGCTTCGAGAAGCGCCTTTCGTGAGAGCGGAACCGCGGGAGGGCCCTGGTCGGCTGCGCTGGGGCTCGGAGCGGACCTCTGCGGGAGGCGAGCTAACTCCTCCGGCTTCTCGCGCAGGACGGCAAGCAGGGCGAGGACAGAGGTCACCCACGACTCGTCTCCCCCGAAGCGCCGCGTCCACTGAACGGCATCCTCAAGCCTTCCCGCAGCCACAAGTGCGCCCAGCCAGTCGTCAATGGCCCTCGGGTGACGCGCTTCTGCGCTCGCCATGTCCCGGACGTTCTCCAACTGCCGCTCGGTGAGACCGAGCATGCCCCGGGCGACGAAATGATCGGGGACGAACTGGAGCGCAGCTCGATAGCGGATGGCCGCGAGGAGGTGGAACTCGTCGGCCCTGGGGAGTTCGTAGAGCCTCCCCATGAGGACGAGCCGGTTCGCCGACACCTGGCGTCCCAGCTCGCGCCGCCACTCGGGAGAGGACGTGGGGCCTCCTGAGACGTAGTCGGCCGCCGACCCGCGCGCGTTCAGCACGAGATCGGGATAGGTCACCATGAACTTGGCCCGCCGCGGGGCGGGTAGGTCGCGCAATCGCTGGGTTGCGACGAACTCCATGTAGCCGTTGTCGTCGGTGTTGACCTGATCGCCGCCGGAAAGCCAAATTCTGACCGAGTCGTGGTCGTGGAGCAGGAGGGCGAGCACTTCTTCGGGCGTCCGGAGACCTATCCAGGCGAGGTTTTCGGCCACGCCCGGGATGGTCATGCGAGCAGCGAACGAGGCGTAGTCGATGGCGAGTGGAGCGGTCATGCCGTGGATGACGCAGAACTGGTTGCGACCGCCGGCCGAATGCCAGATGTAGACGTAGGGAAAGACCGTCTGTATTGACCTGACCAGGACCTTGAGGTCCTCGAGGCGCAGGCCGTGGATGGGCGTCCAGGTACTGAAGAAGCCACCGGGGGCGAGGCGATGACGGCAGTCGCGGAGGTAGTCAACGGAGTAGAAGAAGCCCTGGCCGGCCAGGGTTGGATGGGCTAGGTCGGAGAGAATGAGGTCGTACTTGCGCGGAGTGTGCTTGACGAAGGTGCGGGCATCCTCGACGAAGATGTGGAGGCGGCGATCGTCGAGGACGCCGCGGTTGATCTCGGGAAGGTGCGGTGCGGCCTCGATCACGGTTTTGGAGATCTCGACGACATCCATGCGCTCGATGGGGTATTGGCTGACCGAATAGGCGGTGCCGCCGGAGCCGAAGCCGATGTGCATGATGGATTTGGGGTCAGGGTGAATGAGCATCGCGAGGTGGGCCTGAAGCCGTTGGGTCGTCTGGAGCTCGAACAGGGTACCGGCCACATTGATGCCGTTGATGGCCAGCACTCGTGGGTCGCCGGGGCCGGCGAGGGTCTTCTGCACCGGCTTGACGCGCTCGATGGTTACAGTGCCGTCAATCCCCTCCCGGACCCACTCGATCTCCACGCGGGGACGATTTCGCACTGCGCGGACGATGTCGGCTCCAGTGACCATCTGGCCGAGGACGAGAACGAGGCCCAACGGCGCTGCCGCGGCGGCCAATGTCCAGGCGACGCGCCGCGAAGGGCGAGCCACGGCGGCCCACACGAGGAGTCCGGCACAGATGTTGAGGCCGGCGACCAGGAAGAAGGAGCGCGGGGTACCCAAAGATGGCACCAATATGAAGCCTGTCATGAGAGCACCGGCCACGGTGCCCAGAGTGTTGACCACGTAGACTTCGCCGACGCTTGCTCCGACGCGGCGGGTGGCGCGGGCCCAGAGGCCGGAGACCAGCGGGAAGACGGCTCCGATGAGAAT
>DAOVEW010000037.1 GCA_030668755.1 Bacillota bacterium
GGCCTTGTACGGCGCACGCTACGATGCCATCGTTGCGAACAAGGCGCGCGCACCCCGCACGACAAAGGTAACTGTGTCTGGTAAACACTGCGAGACGGACACCTTGATCGTGGACCTGCAAGCGCCGGAAATCGCACCCGGGGACATTCTTGCCGTGCAGACGACGGGGGCGTACAACTACAGCATGGCCAGCAACTACAACCGCTTTCCACGACCCGCCGTCGTGCTCGTCTCCGACGGGCGCGCCGATCTGATCATCGAGCGGGAGAGCCTCGACGACCTCCTCCGACTCGACCGCCTCCCGGATCGTCTCGCCTGATCCACCAGCGAGCCAAATGAGCCTTCAACTGCTCACGATACTCACCGCGGCGGGCGGCATGGCGTTGGTCGCCCTCACGCACAATGCCTATACGGTCTACTTCATGTTGGCCGCGCTGCTCGCGCTGGTAGTGGTCAGCTTTGCCGCGTCGCGACTATCGCTGCGTTCCCTCCGGTGGCGGCGCCGGGCCTTCGACAGAGTCTTCGAGAACGAGGAGTTCGCGCTGGAAACGGAGGTGACCAACCGCGGCCGCCTGCCGCACTTCCTGCTGACGGTGGAGGATTTGCTGCCCTCCTTCCTCGAACCCGTTCACCGCGACGAGTTCGTCGTCCCCGCGCTGTGGCCCGGCGAGACTGTCACCCTCTCCGCCACCGTTCGCGCGCGCAAGCGCGGCGTCTATGCACTGGGCCCGCTCAGCGTCTGGGTCTCCGACCCCTTTGGCTTCTTCCAGCGACGCGCACGCGTGCAAGCGCGCGCCGAGGCCGTCGTGTATCCCAGGCCCCTCACCATCTATGGCGACCTGGCGAGGATCGGCATGGAGACCCGCGGTATGGCGGCGGGAGAGCGCTCTCGCGCCTCCGAGTCTGGGCTCGACTTCTACGGCATCCGCGACTACCGGCCCGGCGATGAGCTGCGACGCATTCACTGGCCCGCCACAGCTCACCACAACCGCCTGACCGTCATCGAGTTCGAGCGCGGCACCTCCGAGAACCTCGCCGTCGTCCTCGATACCACCGCCGGCAGCGACTTCGGCCAAGGCATCCACACTACGCTTGAAGTCGGCGTTCGCGCCGCGGCATCCCTCCTACACTGGGCGCTCAACAGCGAAGGGGTGGCCTTTCTCGCCACCGACTCACCCGCGGGAACGCGCTGGCTGGCCGTCGACCGGCCCGAGCAAGAGTATGAGATCCTGGAGGTCCTCGCTCGCGCGCAAGCCGACTCCTCTCTGCCTCTCTCCACCTTGCTTCAATGGGCGGCCCGCAATCTCGGTCCCGGCGCCAACATCGCCCTCGTCACCTCCTCCCCCGATCGAGACCTCCCGGCGGCCGTAAGCGCGCTCCGGCAGCGCTACACGCGGGTCGCGGTGCTGCTGATTGATGCATCGAGCTTCGACCCGAGGGCCGACGTGTTCACTTCGGCCCCCGACGCACTCGAAGCTGTCGGAGCGAGAACGGCCACCTTCAGCAGGGGAGGGGACCTGGCAAAGACACTGGAGCGCCTGATCATTGCAAGCGGCTAGGGCAGCGACGAGAACGGATGAGGTTGCACTCTACGCCGCCACCGCCGTCGCTGTGGCAGCGACCATGCTGGCCGCCGGGGCGGGCAGCGGAAGCGTACGGGTGGGCTCCCTCGGCGTCGCTCTATCGCTGGTGGGCGTCGGCGTTAGCTGGCAGATGCGGGGCTGGCGACTCCCGGCAGCCATCGCCCTCGGGCTGCCGCTGGGCGCCGGGGCTGCGGCCTCGCTCCAGGGGTTCATCAACTGGGAGATGGAGGCGGAGGTCTCCACGCTCTACATGGTACGGGGCGAGATCAGCCTTGGGCTGGCGCTCCGGCTCGCCGTATTCGCCCTCGCACTCAGCTTCGTGTTAGTGAGGCCGCAGGTCCCCGCGTTCTTGCTCGTGCCAGCGATCACTGCCTTCGGCCTCGTCGGGTCGCGGGGGCACGCCATGGTGGTCGGTGGCTGCTTCCTGGTCTTCTTCCTGGCTGCTCTTGCCTGCCTCGCACAGGCCATGCTCTTGTCCGGCATGCCCGCGGAGTGGCGCTCGACCCGCACCCGTCAACAACTGCGCATGTGGCGGAGGCACCATTGGGCGATGCTCGCCTGCCTCGCCGCCGCCGCCTTCCTTCTGGCCTATCTGCTCTACCTCCCGATGGTCAGCTACGTGACCCAGTATCGCTTCTACGTGCCATTCGTCGCTGGCGTCGGAGGGCTCCGTCGCTTCTCCGGCCGCACCCGGCCGCGGGACGCGCCTGCCACCTACGCCGTCGGCCGAGGACCCATAATGCTGGCCGAGACTCCGGTGCTCAGCTTCCAGGGCGACTCGGCCGAGTACTGGCGCGGCGAGGTCTTCAACACCTACACGGGAGCGGCATGGCTCCAGGGCGAATACGACCTCCATTCCATACCCGCCGCAGGGCACGTTCTGGACCTTGCGCCTCGCTTTCCCGCCAAGCCCGGCGTCCGCCTCAAAACCAATACCGTGCGTGCGGAGGTGGACTTACCCCTCGTACTCTACGCGCCGGGGCAGCTCCAGCAAGTGACCTTCTCGGGCAGGCTCGCACGGAGGCTGCCCGACCGCCTTCAGGTTGACAGCGCTGGATGCGTCAGCGCGCCTCAAGCCGTGATCCCGGCCGGCGCCAGATATCAGGTGGTCTCGGCGCCGCTGGATATCCAGCCGGCTGCTGCTCGAGTGTCTTTGTCACAAGCCCCCATCCCCGTCAGCGAACTCGATGAGACCTACCTCAGGATTCCACTGGGAGAGCGACAGGTGGCTGACCTCGCGCGCAGAGTCACCGCGGACGCCGACACTCCGCTGGACAAGCTCGGATCCCTTGTCTCTTTCCTGCAGCAGAACTACGCCTACACCTTGGATGCGCCGGCGATCCCACAAGGAGAGCACGCGGCGCAGTACTTCCTCCTTCGTCAGAAGCGGGGATACTGCGACCTATTCGCAACCGCGCTCGCCGTGATGGCCCGCTCGGTCGGCATCCCGACGCGCCTGGCGACGGGGTACGCAGGCGGGCACTATGATCCCGAGCGCGACCGCTACATCCTCCGCGAGTCCGACGCCCACGCCTGGGTCGAGGCCTACGTGCCTCCATGGGGATGGATCAGCGCAGACGCCACTCCGGCCACTGAACTGCCCCCTCTCTCACCCGTCAGGCGCGGCCTCCTCCTGGCCCGCTTCTTCTACCAGGATCACCCGACCGAAGTCAACATCTGGGCGGTGCTGCTGGGGGCAGCCCTTCTCTACCTGATGAACCGGGCGTGGCGCGCCCGTCGAGGGCCGGCCGTCCTCCGCTCCGCCGAGGCCGGGCCCCGCGCGATCGTGTTCAGCGCGTACGCGCGCCTGTGTCACCTTCTCGCCCGACGCGGGCGGCCCCGCGTGCCCTCGCAGACGCCCCTCGAGTTCCTGGTCGCGCTCGAATCCCCCGCGCCGCCTGCCGCCCCGCCGCTCGCCGAGACACTCCCTCCCCGGTCCCTCCCACCCATCCGAGCTCTCACCGAGATATTCGTCCGGGCGCGCTACGGCCCCGGGGCCGTCGGCGACGATCTCGCCCGGCAAGCGGTACAGCATGTCGGCGAGGTCCAGCAGGCACTGCGGCGCAAGAGCTCGAAACCGGAGACGGTCCCCTCCTCTGCCGACACCAGGTGAAGCTGTGCAAACCTCCGAAGGCATGGACTCGCGGGGGACCGAACACCTGGAAGGACACAATCTTGCTTCGCAAGGAGTCGCTATGATAGTCAACTTCCACGAGCACCCCTATGAGGGCGTCGGCGAGCACAATGCCAGCCTCGGAATAGACCGCATGGTTCTGCTGGCCGACCGGGATACGAATGACCTCGTCTGTGATATGGCCGAGCGGGAGCCTCAACGCTACATCCCGTTCTACCGCGCCGATGTGAATGACATCCCGAAATCGTGTGCCGAACTGAGACACTACGTCCAGCACCGCGGCGTCCGCGGCGTGAAGTTCCAGCCCCTCTCTCAGAGTGTCATGCCGAACGACCCCAAGCTGTATCCCTTCTACGAGGTGTGTCAGGAGCTCCGCGCAATCGTCCTCTTCCACGCGGGTGTGGTGGCCTTCCCCAAGCACTACGTCAGGTTTGGCAACCCGGTCCAGGTCGACGACGTCGCCTGGGACTTCCCCGACCTCAGGATCGTCATCGCGCACCTGGGCGGCAACTACTCCTACGAGGCGATGGTCATCTGCAGCAACCACCCGAACGTCTACATGGACACCGCGTACCTGCACTTCTTCTGCGATCGCTCACTCCCACAGGTGCAGCCCATCGAGCTCGTGGCGCGCGCCGTCCGCTTCTGCGGCCCGGAGAAGATCCTCTTCGCAAGCGAGGACGTGCACCCCTCGCTCATCGCCGACTCCGACCTCGCAGAAGAGACCAAGAAGCTCATACTGTCCGGAAACGCCCTGCGCCTATTGGACGAACAGTGACCTGGTGCGCACGTCCGGCAGCCCTCCCCAAACGGGGCCCCGCCCGGTGGGGCGGGGACCCTGTGTTTCCCGCGTCTTCGAATGGCTAGATCGCCGCTTCGTCGTCCGAGGACTCGCCCTGCTCCTCGTCCGGCGTCGGAGGCTTCGCATCTGCCAGGTCCCTGATCAGCTCCTCTTCCGGGCCAGCGAAGTCCTGCCTGCTCAGTGCGGAACGCAGCAGCTCCGCCTCTCGCCTCGGTGCAGCGTATGGGATGGCTTCGCCCGGAGGTCCCTCCACTCGCAGGTTGCGGTACGTGGTCATCCCCGTCCCTGCCGGGATCAGGCGGCCGATGATGACGTTTTCCTTGAGGCCGACCAGGTTATCTACCTTGCCCTTGATCGCCGCCTCCGTGAGCACGCGCGTCGTCTTCTGGAAGGAAGCGGCCGAGAGCCAGCTATCGGTCGCCAGGGAGGCCTCCGTGATGCCGAGCAGCACCCACTCTCCCGTCGCCTCGGTGCCACCGCGCTCGCGAATCCCCCTGTTGATTTCATCGAAGCGGAAGCGATCGCAGATCTTGCCCGGCAGAAGCTCCGTGTCTCCCGGATCTACGACTCGGCGCTTGCGCAGCATCTGCCTGACGATCACTTCGATGTGCTTATCGTTGATGTCCACGCCGTGGGAGCGGTAGACGGCTTGGATCTCCCGCACCAGGTAGTCCTGCACCGAGCGGACTCCCTGCATCTGAAGCACCTTCTGCGGATCGACCGGGCCCTCAGTGAGAGCGTCTCCAGCACGCACCTGATCCCCTTCCTTCACCGGCAACAGACCTCGGTAGGGCACCAGGTGACGGCGCTCGATCTTCACAGTCCGCACTTTCGACTGGATCAGCGTCGCCAGCAGGGCCGGCGTCAGCTCGCTCCCGGCCGGCACCAGCACTTCGCCGTCCTTCTTCGCCACCACGTTATCCGCAACCACTTCCCCATAGAGCCGCTCCGGATGGTCCGGGTCTATCTCTTGCTCGGAGTGGATGATCACCCACTTCACCCCGGGTGTCTCGATCCGCGCCACGCTGCCGTCCGCCTCGGAGATGATGGCCTGCCCCTTCGGGCGCCGGGCCTCGAACAGCTCCACCACGCGCAGCAAGCCCTTCACTTGCTCCTCCATCACCCGCACCAACTGCTGGATCACGCGCTTCTGCTCGGGGTCGAGACTGACCCCGCTTCGGCGCGCGCGGGCCGGCTCCGCCTTCTTCTTGCGGCTCGTCCGCCGCTTGCGCAACTTGCCCGTGTCCTCCCGCGCGCTCAGCCGAACGATGCCGGCCCGCACATCCCCCCAGAGCTGCTTCAGCGTGTCCTTCTTCTTCTCTTTCACCTGCGCCACGCCGGTGAGATACTGCCCCGCCACTCCGCCGGTGTGGAACGTCCGCATCGTGAGCTGCGTGCCGGGCTCGCCGATCGACTGCGCGGCGATGATGCCCACCGCTTCTCCTACCTCCACGAGTTGGTTTCTCGCGAAGTCCCGGCCATAGCACCGCGCGCAGATGCCCTGAGACAGCTCGCACGTCAATGTCGAGCGCACCAGCACCTCGCCGCGCGCCAGGCCCCCCTTCTCCCACAGCTCCGCCGCAAGCCGCTGCAACTGCGCCGCCGCTGCGGCCCGTACCACCTTCCCTTCCTCGACAATGACTTTCCCCGTGAAAGGATTTCGTAGATCCGCTGGCGCCGCCTTCCCCTTCTGGATGGACCGCACCCGCTTCTGAAACTCCTCACACTCCTGCACCACATTCCGGATCACAGTCAGTGCCGACAGCACCTGGTGCGCGGGATAGCTCTCCCCGCATTCCTCGCAGGCCTTCACGAGTTCCAGCGCGCCGCCGCAATTCGGACACGAGGTCTCCTCCAGCAGCAGCGTGGTGGGTATCTGCCCCCTCGCTGTAGTCCCCAGCTCCATTCCGTCTTCTTCGCGAGCTTCCACCGGCCCTTTGCCGGCTGCCGACTCGGCCGCCGCTGCCTCCTCCTCGACCGTGCCGGACGATACCTCCTCGCCGTCCCCCCCATCGCTCGCAGAGGCTGCGGACATGCCTCCCTCCAGCGACTCCGCGGCCGCCTCCCCTTCGAGCTCCGGAACGGCCCAGCCCCGGGCCTCTTCTCTCGCCGCCTCCTCCCTCTCTTCCCTGATCGCTTGCGCCGCGAAGCGGTCAGTCGCCTCAGCTTCGCTGAAGAGCTCCCCGCAGCTGCGGCAGCGATAGAAGTCCGCCAGGTCGCTGCCACAAGTGGGGCACGGTTGATCGGTGTTATCGCCGATCCCACTGCCGGCCCGCAGGATGACACGATCCGTCCGCGGATCCACCACATCCTGTGGGACAACCCGTCCGTCGATCCGGCGCTCCAGAGGCTCGATCTCCTCCGCGCCATCCCGGATCGCTGCCACCCAGATGCCGTTGCCTGTGCCGCAGTCGGTTTCGCGGACGATGACGTCCTGCGCGACATCCACCAGCCGCCGCGTCAAGTACCCCGCGTCGGCCGTGCGCAGCGCAGTGTCGGCCAACCCCTTCCGCGCCCCGTGGGTCGACACGAAGTACTCCAGCACACTGAGTCCCTCGTGGAAGTTCGACTTGATGGGGAGATCCTCGACGAACCGCCCGAAGGGGTCGGACATCAGGCCTCGCATACCTGCGATCTGGCTGATCTGCCGCGGCGTACCTCGTGCGCCGGAGTTCGCCATCATGTAGATCGGGTTGAAGCGATCGATGTTCCGCAGAATCGCATGAGAGACCTCGTCGGCCGCCTGGTTCCACAGCCGACATACGCTGTCCGATCGCTCCCCGGCGCTGATCAACCCATCCGCGAAGTTCTCGTTCACCTTGCGGACGTTCGCCTCCGTCTCCGCAATGATGTCCTTCCTGCGTGCCCGCGGAATGTTCA
>DAOVEW010000089.1 GCA_030668755.1 Bacillota bacterium
AGCAGGCCCACCGGATGTTCGAGGAGATGGGGCTGCCGCAGGCCCAGCGGGCGAGGGAGCAGTTGGAGCGCTTGCGCAAGCGGTTGGAGGAAGAGGGGTCCTAGCGGACGGCCAACAGCGAGTTTCTTCGTCCGCCTGCCGCGTCGTCAGAATGACAGTCTGGGCAGGAGACGCGCTCCTGCCCTACGGAACTGCAAGAGCAGGACCGCGGCCCATGCCTTCCGAAGTGACGGGCAGCCTGTCGCCCTTGGAGGAGAGTATGGGCCGCGCCGCTGCCAGCGCCGATTGGTTCGTCCACGACCGCTTCGGCATGTTCATCCACTGGGGTCTCTACGCCCTGCCCGCGCGCCACGAGTGGATGCGCTACTTCGAGGAGACGCCCGACGACGTCTACCACCGCTACTTCCAGCACTTCGACCCCGACCTCTACGATCCCGAGCACTGGGCGGCCATGGCCGCCGACGCCGGCATGAAGTACGTCGTCATCACCAGCAAGCACCACGACGGCTTCTGCCTCTGGGACTCCAAGCTCACCGACTACAAGGCCACCAACACCCCCGCCGGCCGCGACCTTCTGAAGCCCCTCGTCGAGGCCTTCCGCGCCCGCGGCCTGCGCGTGGGCTTCTACCACTCCCTCCTCGACTGGCACCACCCGCACTTCCTCATAGACGAAAACCACCCGCTGCGCAACCACCCTGACCGAGACAAGCTCAACAAAGCTCGCGACCAGAAGCAGTACACGGAGTACCTCCACGGCCAGGCGCGCGAGCTGCTCACCGACTTCGGACGCATAGACATCATGTTCTACGACTTCAGCTATCCCCGGCGCGACGAGCAGGGCCGACCGCAGCCCTGGCTCGGCAAGGGCCGAGAAGAATGGGAGAGCGAGAAGCTGCTCCAGATGACCCGGGAACTCCAGCCCCACATCCTCGTCAACGACCGGCTCGACCTCATCGAGCAGGGCGGCTGGGACTACCGCACTCCCGAGCAGTACGTCCCCAGAGAAGGTGTCACCATGGACGGCAAGCCCGTCCTCTGGGAGGCCTGCCACACCTTCTCCGGTTCCTGGGGCTACCACCGCGACGAGACGACCTGGAAGAGCGCCGACCAGCTAGTCCAGCTCCTCAGCGACACCGTGAGCAAGGGCGGGAACCTCCTGCTGAATGTCGGGCCCACTGCGCGCGGCGAATTCGACCATCGCGCAGTCGAGAGACTGCAGGTCATGGGCGAATGGATGAGCCGGCACAGCCGCGCTGTCTACGGCTGCACCCGCGCGCCCGATGAGTTCACCTCGCCCCGCGATTGTCGCCTTACGCACGACCCCGAAAAGCGCCGCCTCTACGTGCACGTCTTCGCATGGCCCTTCAAGCACCTTCACCTCGATGGAATGGCCGGCAAGGTCAAGTACGCGCAGCTTCTCCACGACGGGTCCGAGGTTAAGATGATCGAAGGCGGGCCGGGAGACGTCGCCGGCCCGGTCGAACAGCAAGAACGAGCGGGGCTGCTGACGCTGGAGCTGCCGATTCGGAAGCCGGAGGTGACAGTGCCGGTGGTGGAGGTGTTCCTGAAGTAGGCGATCCCCACATCGCTCGTAAGGAGACAACGATGCTGATCACGACGACTCCAACCATCGAAGGCAGGACCATCGGGCAGTACCTCGGCATTGTGTGCGGCGAAGCGATCCTCGGCGCGAACGTGATTCGCGACCTATTCGCCAGCATCACCGACATTGTGGGCGGCCGCTCGCGCGCGTACGAACAGGAGCTTGGCAAGGCCCGGCAGATCGCCCTCCAAGAGGCGATGGCCGAGGCGCAGAAGCTCGGCGGGAACGCTGTCGTCGGTGTCGACATCGACTACGAAGTCATCCGCCAGGGCATGCTTATGGTCAGCGTCAGCGGGACGGCGGTGACGGTGGGGTAGACGGGGCCGGGCAGGACCACGCCTCCCGCCCCCGCAGGTCCCCCCAGCCTTCCGTCGAATCATCCAGACGATGCCCAACTACAACTCCGACGCCTCAACCACAGCACGAACCCTCCCCCGCCATCGCATCGCCGTCGAGCTCGCCGCGGTGACCGCGTTTGCGGCGTTGACGGCAGTGGGCGCGCGCGTGCAGGTGCACCTGCCATTCACCCCCGTGCCGGTGACGGGACAAGTCTTCTGCGTGCTGCTCGCAGGAGCCGTGCTCGGGGCACGGCTCGGATTCGTCAGCCAGGTCGAGTACCTCGCCGCGGGCGCCGCCGGGCTGCCCATCTTCGCCCATGGTGGCGGTCCCACGGCACTGCTCGGCCCCACGGGAGGCTACCTTGTCGGCTTCCCGCTGGCGGCGCTGGCCGTGGGCGCGCTCGTCGGGCGGACGCAAGAACGCGGTCGCGGCTGGGCCCTGGCGGCCTGCCTCTGCGGCGTGGCCGTGATCTACCTGTTCGGGGCGACCTGGTATGCCATCTGGTGCGCCGCCCTCGGCGCCACCGCGGGGCTCACGGCCGTGCTGGTGCAGTCCGTCTATCCCTTCGTCGCGATAGACGCCGCCAAGGCCGTGTTCGCCGCCGCCCTGCTTCCCGCCCTGCGCCGCCGCGTCACCTTCGACTGACTCCCGGGTTGTTCCCGACGCAGAAATCCAGTAGAATTCGGTTCAGTCCGGCCGCGCGGAGTGATCTCACCATGATGCGCCTGCCCGCGGTTATGCTGTTTCTCCTGCTGTGCTCGCCAGGCCTCTGGGCCGGCGAGCCGGCCCAGCAAGAGGTGCAGCCCATCCCAGCCGCCGAGGCGCTCCAGCGCACCGCAGAGGCCAGAGACTTCCTCACCGATATGCTCTGGCTGCACACGGAGGGGTTCTGGCACAGTGGCCGCTGGGACGAGTGCATTCGTCTCTGTCGCCAGATCGTCCAGCTCGATCCTGGCTTCATCGAGGCCTACACCGGCGCGGCATGGATGCTGTGGAGCAGCGACCGCGACGACGAGGCCATCGAGATGTACCGCGCCGGCATCGAGGCGAATCCCAAGAGCCACGAGGTCTACCACGAGTTCGGCATGTACTACTGGCACGAGCACGACTGGGAAGCGGCGGCCGAGCAGTTCCGCAAGTCCGTCGAGAACGGGGCGCCCCAGTACCAGCAGCACATGCTCCCCAACGCGCTTGAGCGCGCGGGGCGCAAGCAGGAAGCATTGGCGGAGTGGCGCGCGCTGCTGGAGCGCTTCCCCGATGACCCCATCGCGAAGCGCCACATCGAGGCCCTCGAGCAGGAGTTGAAAGACAAGAAGAAGTCGGAGGAGCCGGCGCCTGCGCTGCTCCGCACCGGCTGAGTCCTCGTACCACAGGAGTCACGAACGTGTCCCACTTGGCAATTCTTGGAGCTGGCCCCGCCGGATACGTGGCGGCCATTCGCGCCCGACAGCTTGGGGCCGAGGTGTCGCTGGTCGAGATGGATGCGGTCGGCGGGACCTGCCTCAACCGCGGCTGCATCCCCAGCAAAGCCCTGCTGCGCTCCGCCGAGGTAGCGCGGCTCGCGCAGGGCGCGGCTCAGTTCGGCGTCATAGCTGACTTCCGAGGCATCGCCTGGCCGCAGGTCATCGAGCGCAAGAACCGCGTCGTCACCCAGGTCGTCAAGGGCGTCGAGTACTTGATGAAGCGGAACGAAATCCGCGTCGTCAACGGCCGCGGCCGGCTGGCGGACTCGAAGACAATACTCGTGGACACCGCGGCTGGCGAGGAGCGCATCGTCGCCGACGCCGTCGTGCTCGCGACGGGCTCCCTCCCGGCCCGGCTCCCGCTGCCAGGTATGGACGCCCCCCGCGTCATTACGAGCAACGAGATGCTCGACATTGAGGAAATCCCCGGGAGCCTCGCCATTATCGGAGCCGGCTATGTGGGCGTAGAGTTCGCCGACGTATTCAACGCAGTCGGCTCCAAGGTATCTATCATCGAGATGATGCCACAGATCGTGCCGACCGAGGACCCCGAGATCGCGGCCGAACTCGCACGGGCCTTCCGGCGGCGGAAGATCGCGATGCACCTCAACGCTCGCGTCACCGAGGTCGTCGAGAAGGACGGCAGGCGGCTCGTCCGGTTCACGAAGGACGACCAGCAGCAGGAGGTCGAGGCCGACGTCGTCCTCTCGGCTGTCGGCCGCTGGCCCAACACACAGGGCACTGGCCTGGAAGAGCTCGGCGTCGAGATGAACGGGCGAGCCGTCAAAGTGAACGGCCGAATGGAGACCAACATCCCCGGCCTCTACGCCTGCGGCGACGTCGTCGGCGGCATCATGCTCGCGCACGTTGGGTCTGCCGAGGGAAAGGTCGCCGTTGCCAACGCACTCGGACATGAGGTCGCCATGGACTACACGGCGATCCCGTCGGTCACCTACACCCACCCGGAGATCGGGTCCGTTGGCCTCACCGAGACCCAGGCCCGGGAGCGCGGCGGCGACGTCAAAGTCGGGAAGTTCTTCTTCCGCGGAGCCGGCAAGGCGACGGCCGAGGGATACCGCGAGGGCCTGGTCAAGGTCATAGTGGACGCCGATTCGGGCAAGGTGATCGGCGGCCAGATCTGCGGCCCGCACGCAACCGACCTCATTCACGAGCTGGTGCTGGCCGTCCACGTCGGCGCCACGGCGGCGCAGGTCGGCGAGATGGTCCACGCGCACCCGACGTTCATGGAGCCAATCATGGAGGCGGCGGAGGACGCGCTGGACCGAGCTATTCACAAGTAGCTGGGAGAGATTCGCCATGGAAGAGATCCTGCAACTGCTCAGCGAGGACGCGCGGCTCACCCCAGCGCAGATCGCGGAGCGCACTGGGCGTCCCGAGGTCGAGGTCAGAGACACCATCTCGAAGCTCGAGAAAGACCGCGTCATCCGCCGCTACAAGACCGTGATCGACTGGGAGAAGGCCGGCGTCGAGCACGTCTTCGGCTTCATTGAGGTGCGAGTATCGCCCGAGCGCGGGCTCGGATTCGACGCGGTCGCCGAGCGCATCATGGAGTTCTCCGAGGTGCACTCCCTCTACCTCATGTCGGGAGATTACGACTTCTTAGTCGTGGTGCAGGGCCGCACCATGCGCGACATCGCCTACTTCGTCGCCGAGAAGCTGGCCCCGCTGGAGCACGTCGTCAGCACGGCCACCCACTTCGTCTTGAAGCGCTACAAGGTGGATGGCGACATCCTCGTCGACCGCGCCGAGGTCGAGCGCCTCCCGGTAACCCCCTAGCGGAGCACACACCTCGTGGAAAGAACGCAGTCCCGAATCTCCAGGCGTGTTCAGGAGCTGCCCCCGTCCGGCATCCGCCGCTTCTTCGAGCTGGTCGAGAGCATGCCGGACGCGATCTCGCTCGGCATCGGTGAGCCCGACTTCGTAACGCCCTGGCGCGTCCGCGAAGCCGGCATCTTCTCGCTCGAACGAGGCCACACCCACTACACGCCGACCCGGGGCATCAAGCCGCTTCTCGACGAGCTCGCGCACTACCTCGAACGGCGCTTCGGCGTGAGCTACGACCCCGACGAGGAGCTGCTCGTCACCGTCGGCGGCAGCGAGGCCATCGACATCGCGCTCCGCGCGGTCGTCGAGCCCGGCGACGGCGTGCTCATCCCGCAGCCGTGCTTCGTGTCCTATGCCCCCTGCACGGCCCTCACTGGGGGTCGCATCCTCGCGGTGCCGACCTCGGTCGAGCATGAGTTCCAGGCCCAGCCCGACCGGCTCGAAGAAGCCTATGACGAGGGAACGCGCGTCCTGCTCATCTCCTATCCCACCAACCCCACCGGCGCAGTCATGCCCCGGGCCGGCATGGAGGCGCTCGTCAGCTATGCCACCGAGAGGGACCTCCTCGTCATCTCCGACGAGGTATACGCCGAGCTCACCTACAACGGAGAGCACGTCTCCGCGGCCGCCGTGCCCGGCGGGAGGGAGCGCACCATCCTCGTCGGCGGCTTCTCCAAGGCCTGGGCCAT
>DAOVEW010000294.1 GCA_030668755.1 Bacillota bacterium
GATCCCGAGATGCCACCATACCTGGGGATGGAACGGATCTGCCTTCGCCGCTTTCTGCAGGACCGAGCGCGCCGTCTTCATCCTACCGATGGCCACGTATGCTCGCCCGAGCGCCAGCAGCTCATCCGCCTCACGGCCGTATTCCCGCGCTCCGGCGCGATGCTCGGCTATCCCATCGATGTCGGCGTCGGCGAAGGAGATGACGAACGCGGTGTATGGGTCGATGATGGCGTTCGTCGCCTTCTGCTGCGCATCACGCACCTGCCCCCAGTACTCCTCGTAGCGCGCGTCGTGGCTCAGTAACGGGCGCTCCCGCAGCAAATTGAGCTGCCGCAGTTCCTGCCGCGTCTCCCAGACCTGCCGCCGATCCGGCGGTTCTTCCCCGCTCTCTTCGGGCGGCTCGGGAGCAAGCCACGCGTCCGTCACCAGCACCTCACCGAATCCAGCCGGCCGGGGCTCCGTGAGCAGGGAGCGCGCTTGAGCCACGTCGGGGGCTTCGACCTCGGGCTCCTCGAACGCAAGCTCCTCCTCGACCGGCTGCGCCGCGCCCTCCGCATTGGCGGCATACCAGTCGGGGCCCTCGCGCGAGACGGTTTCCTGAAGTTCCGCTTCGAGTCGGCTCAAGCCAGGCCTCGCTCCATGACCCGCTCGAGGGCACTGACTGCCTCGGGGTCGTATTTCTTTCCCGCGTTCTCCCTGAGCTCGGCCAGCGCCTCCGACTCCGACTTCGCCTCTCGGTACGGCCGGTTCGCGGTCATGGCCGCCATGACATCGGCCACCGCAAGTATGCGCGCGCCCAGCGGGATTTCGTCGGCCATCAAACCGTCCGGATATCCGCTTCCGTCGAGCCGCTCGTGATGGTAGCGCACCGCGGGCTTCACCTCCCACGGGAACTCCAGGGCGTCGAGGAGCTGGGCTCCGACCAACGGGTGCGTGCGGATGATCTCCATCTCCAGGTCGGTCAGCGGGCCGGGCTTCAACAAGATCATGTCGCTGATGCTCACCCGACCGATATCGTGCAGCCTCGCCGCCACGCGGATGCCCTCGGCCAGCTCGCCCGAGATGCCTATCTCCGCGGCGATCGCCGAGGCCAGCCGGGCCACCTTGTCGGCATGTCCCCGCGCGTAGCGATCGCGCGCTTCCACCGCTCGGACGAGCGCTCGGACGACGCCGTACATCATCGAACGATCGAGGGCCGCACCCCCCGCCTCCAAGTAGTCTCTGGCGCGCGCGCCCCGGTCCCGCTTCCGCTCCTGCAGGAACCGCTCCACGAGCGCGCTCTCGGGCAGGGCGCCGTCATCGTGCAGAACGGTGAGGCCCTCCACCTCAACTCGCGGGGGCTGCGGCCCAAGGCAGGAGAGCGCGGCCTCACGCTCCGCTTCTCCCAGGCGGTCCCACATAACGCTGAGCACCGGCTCAAGCTGCTCGTAGGCGCGGGACTGGACGTATACCCACTCCTGGTCGGTGAGCGGCTCATCTCCGCGCTTCCGCTCGAAGAGTTCATAGGCGACTACCTGGAGCTGATAGGGCGACCCGCCAGCCAGCCTGAGGATGGAGTCCCGCTCGGGGCCGAGGTCACGCCCGGCCGCCACAGCCAGATCGTTGACCGACCTCCAGGCATTGTCCGGCGCCAGCGGCCGAAGGCGAACGAGGGAGAAAAGGTCCGCGAACGGAGAGCCCACCGCCCGCCCTGCGACCTCGAGCTCGTGGAGCCGACATTCGGTCGCGGTCACGAAGCACACCCCCGGCCGGGCGGCGATATGGCGCAGCGCGGAGAAGAAGTTCAAGTCGAATGCCGCGTTGGTGGCCGCCAGCTCGACCTCATCGAGCAGGAAGATCAGTCGTTCCCCTCCTACCTCGAGCTGATCCAGGACCTCCTTTAGCGCGAGGAAGCTCAGGGCATCCCGCGATTCGAATCGAGGCCACACGACTCTGATCTTCCCCAAGCTCTGGCGCGCCGTTTCCCTGACGAGCAGGTAGAAGAACTGCTCCGGGCTGAGGGTCCCCAGGCCTTCGAAGCTCACGTAGACCGCGGAGTGCTGCGCCGGCGCGAGGCCGTGCGAAGCCAGCGTGGCCGGCCGCGCGAGGTGCAGCAGCAGCGATGTCTTGCCGGACCTCATCGGACCCACCAAGGAGCAGTTCTGCGTGCCTGCCAGCAGGCGCAGGATCTCCCATGTCTCCCTGGGCCGGGGGAAGAAGAACTCCGGCTCGCGCACCGGTCCCCGGTTGAAGAACGGGTTCCGCATATCTAGCCTCCGCTGTTTGTGGGACTCACGGTCCGCAGCCAGCGGGAAAGCAGCCCCATATGCACAGTATAGCGGCCTGAGACTTCTCTTGCTAGTTCCGACGCCACCAATCCGCCGAAGGTCTCGCGCATTCGCCTCGCCGGCGTGTCGGTTTGCGTCTCAAGTTCCTCCAGCGTCGCTCCCCTCTGCGAAGTCGAGAGGGCACGCAGTACCTCCTGTCCCTCGCTCCCCGCGCTCTCCCACAGGTACCGGAGGTGGATGTCCCCTTGCTCAACCACTTCGTCCGCGGCACCCTCGACAGAGGCAACGCACACCGCCGCCTGTCGCGACGCCACACACCGCTCCACGAGGCGATAGCCAAGCAGCTGGAGGAAATACGGGTGTCCGCCGGTCAGCCGAATGACGCGCGCCATGGCCGCATCTTCCCACACAATCCCCAGCCGCTGAAGCGGCACCTCCAGCACCTGCTGCGCCTCTTCTCGGCCCAGGCATCCGATCCTTCGATACGTGGCCAGGTTCAGGAGAAACGACCAGCGATCTCCCCCAAGCTGCTCCAGTCGGTGTGTTCCCGAGAGCACGAGGCTGATATTGGGGGTGTGCTGGATCAGGTTCCGGAGCTGGTCGAACAGGTCGCCGCTGAGGCGACCCGAGCTCACTTTCTGCTCGAGGTCGTCGAACTCGTCCAGCAAGAAGACTACAGGCCGGCCGGTTCGCTCCACCGCCTCCCGCACCATGTCTGGGCCGGCCGCGCCCCACGCGGCGGGCGCGTCGCCGTCGCCGAGCATCGACCCCGCGGCGGATTCACCTGCGGCGCTTCGCGCGAGCTCCCGGAAGAAGGCTCCCGTGTCGGCCACCAACATGCCCTGCACGTCCACGAACCCGACGCGGTAGCGGTCGGCCAGCCGCACCTCCAAACGCCTGAGAAGGCTCGTCTTCCCAGTACGCCGCTGGCCGTACAACACCGCCACGGCGCCGCTCTCCCCGCTGGC
>DAOVEW010000168.1 GCA_030668755.1 Bacillota bacterium
TTCTCGTCGCGCGTCCGGCTCGGGATACACCCCCACTTGCGGCGAAATACGGCAATGTTCCGCCTTCGCGCATCCCAGGTTGTCCCTGCCCGCTCCCGGGCGATGTCGAGTCGGGTCGCGTGCCCGCCCTCAAGATGGTTCACCCCGATCCACCCGGCTCGAATGCGGATGCCCGCGTGGTGGCACTTCATCACGAGGTCGTCGTCTTCGCCGCCGCAGGGCTTGTACCGCTCATCCATCGGCGCGAGCAGGTTCCAGGCCCATCGGCGCACGGCCCACACGTTCCAGTTCGTTTGTGCGTCCCGGACAATCCCGGCGTCCGGATAGAGCCTGAGTTGCTCGGCAAGCCGCGTCCACGACTCACGGTAGAATTGGACATCCGATGCGCAGAACAGCCAGACATGCTCCGTCTCCGGCACACTGTCCGCGCCGATGTTCCAGTTCTTCGCGAGACACCCGAGCGGCTCCGGGCGCACATACTCGACCTTGCTCTCGTGGTTGCCCGCGTAGACGTCGAGGTCCGCCACGTAGCTACCATCGACGAGGATGACCCGGTGCTCGTCCGGGATAGAGGCGAGCGTCTCGCGCGTCAGGTGACTCTTGCCGACGTGGGGGATGACTATGTACACACTACCTCCCGAGCAATCCATACACCCGCTGATCCGGCCGGCCCTTGTCGAAGCCCGGGTCCGGGTGAGCCCTTGCGAAGTTCGGCGGGATTACGCGCGTGACCGAGCCGTCGTCCTTGAGCAGTCCGCGGTCATTCAGTTCGAACCGATCCACGTCGCGGAGCCCGCATCGGCAACGATACCCGTTCGGGGTCGAGTAGGTGTTCCAGATCGGATCAGTCTTGCCCGCAAGCAATCCATTCATCGCCTGGTGATTCGGCCGCGTGTCCTTGTCGCCCGTGGCCGCGTACTCGAACGCCGGGCTGATCTCCATCATCTCGGGATCGAGCGCCTGTTGCCACTGGCCCGCCGCGTAGGCGGTCGTCAGGTTCGTCCGGTAGACCGTGTCCGCGTAGGCAGTTGTCCATCCGCTGATGTCCTGGAGCACGGCGGATGCCGTGGGGAGGCCCGCGGCGAACGCCATCCGGATGCGGTCCGTGAGTTTCTTGTCGATGACACCCGCGATGCTCGGCCCATGGCGCTCCAAGTAGAGCCGTGTCACGATCTCAGAGATGTTCTCGCTGATCGCGTCGAGCGGGGATACGGCGAAGATGGCGCGGTTCCGGACAACCTTCCGGCCGGAGAGATCCGCGCGTGCCATCGCTCGCGCAACAATGCCGCTGATCTCATCGAGCGCAGCCTGCTTGGCGTCCAGATCGTTCGAGACTTCGGCCTCCGCGAGAGCGTTCATCCACCGGACGAGTAGCGGGGAGGATCGGTCCGCTACCGCGTCCAGGTCTCGCGTGGCGACGTCAGGCATTGTTCCCGCCTGGGGTGACGAGCTTCGGCCGCTGTGGCACATGGACCGTATCGAGCCCCCATGCCGCACGGCACTTGCTCACAACGTCCTCGGACGCATCCCCGCGCACCACGAGCTGCGCCGCGGAGAGTTTCAACTGCCCGACCGTGAGCCCGCCCTGCTCTGCGAACCACGGCTGAAAGATCAGGCGGCGCTGCCCGTTCTCCATCGGGATCGTGATCATCATCGTGAGGTGACACACGCTCATGGGGCCGATGGGCGGCTCGTCCACGACCTCGAAGGCGACCTCGCCGACTCCCGCGATGATGCCTGTTTGCCAGGTCATTCTTGACCTCCCATCCCTGGTATCCCCGCAAACGGGTTGGCGAGCGCGGCCTGCCCCTCGATCACATCGTCATCCGGCCCCGGCGGCGTCATGCCCGTCCGCTCGTAGACTTCCTCCGCGCGAAGCGTCACGCCCGCTCCGAGCAGGGTGGCGATGACCTGCGACGCCTCGACTGGGTCGGACCGCTTCTCCTGGACCGATGAGAACTTCGGCTTCTTCGCGGAGCCGAGCCCGCACTCGGAGAACGCGGCGCGGTTGTGGCGCCATATCTCGCCGATGATGTCCCGCGTGATCGTCTCGTCGAGGAGTAGCCGGTCGAACTGGATGAGCTGCTCCGTCGTGTCGCTCTCGGTCTCGGCGGCGGCTCGTGCGCCTGAGTCCATATCCCCGCCGGTCGGGCGGACAGAACCGAGGATGAGCCGGGTCATGGCGTTGTCCACGTACCGGAGCCACGTTTCGACCAGCTGGTGACCCTGCCCCGGGCCATTGAGCAGATCAACCTCGTCGTCCTTCGACATCGTCAACGCGTGGCGGGCACGCATCTTCTTCAGCGCCTTGATCCATGCCGTCTGGACCGTCGCGTTCGGCTTCCCGTCGGACGCCGCGCGGAGCCCGTCGATCTTGACGACGACCATTCCCTGCGCCCATCGCTCAAGCCCCTGGAGACCCTCGCGCATCACGACACCCTTGACGTAGTGATAGAAGTAGATCGCCTCGATGAGCCCACGCCCATAGCCCAGGCGAGACTCCTCGTCGTTGTATGTGTGGCGCACGAACCGCGCGGCGTCCGCCTCGACCCATTCCTCGCGCCGGATTGACCAGTATTCGAGCCAGGTCCGGAGTTCGTTCGTGCCGTCCTCGGCCGGTTTGCGCTCCGACCGCCACCGGAAGCGGCGCCGGTCCATGTCCTTCAGGCGGCTCGGCACCCACCAGAGGCCGGTCTTCTTGGCGTACGTGTCGAGCACCCGGCGGCCACCGATGAAGGCGTAGGCACTGCCGAGGAAGACAGCTTGCGCGAGTTCGAACCGGGTCTCGAGAAAGCGCGGGATCTGCTGGAGAATCTCCTCGACCACGGCGGCGGCTTCGGCGTCCGCGTCCGACTTCCCGCCCGGCATTACTCGCCACTCTCGCGCGGCAATGGCGTGTAGGCGCTGATCAACGGCTGCCGAGATGACCGCGTCCCGCCGGACCTTCTCCCAGATATCAGGGTCGCGGGAGCCCGCGTAGCTCGGCTCCCAGATCCGGTAGGAGTGATAGACGGAGTTCAGCGCATGGACGTACAGATCTGCGTTGACGGCGCGGGTGTCGAAGAGCGGCAGGCCCGTGTTCGCGCCTACGACGCTAAGTTCGTCCTCGTCAGACATGTCAGCCCCCGACCATCGCCACCACGGAAACCCACGCCCACCACGCGAGGAAGAGGGCGCTTCCCAATGCGAGCGGCGCCAGGATGATTGCCACGAGACACCCGACTACGCTCCATGGCTTCGGCGCGGCCCGGCGGTATCTGCGTCGCCTAACCATAGTTCGCCCCGATCACGTCGGCCATCTCTTCGGCGTCGTCCTCGGGCTCCTCGATCGGCATCGCCGTGCGAACCCCGATCTCCTGGACGAGCATCGCGGCGTACGCGGCACAGTCAACCTGATCGTCATGAGCCCCCGCCGGGAACGCGAGCAGTTCGGATTCGAAGACGTCGAGCCATGTGGCCCCGATCGGATGGTAGACCATGCCGGATTCGTACGCAACCGAAAGCGGGACAGCCCTGGTCACTTTATCGACGTCTGGCTTGAGCGGCTTTAGCGGCTGTCCGTCGCGGATCGACTGCTGAATGAGCCCAACTCCCGACGCGCGATCCTCGACCGCCTGGCACACGAGCCCCGGCCATTTCCGCCGCTGCTGCCTGAGCATCGCCCATTGATCGGGCACCTCGACTTGATCCCGGTAGACATCCCGGAGCAGGATACAGCGGTCGCCGGCACTGAACGTGAGAACAACCGTGAAATCGTTGAGCGTGCCGATCTTGAGCGCGGTATCGCAGGTTTGCGCGGTCCAGACGTCGGGCTTGAAGATCCGACGGATGGCGCCGTCGGGCTCGATGAGTTCGAAGTGGTGGATCGTCTCGCGGTAGTAGCGGAAGTGCGCTCTCTGGAAGACAGCCCCTTCCTCGGGGCTTGGGCGCTGCTGGTAGAGGGATGCCCACGAGCGGGGATGGCGTCGCGCCTCTTCGAACTTCAGGCAGTCGGCCGGATACTCGCTCGGCCAGAGCGCTTCACCCTCTTCGCGGCCAAGGATGTCGTCCTTCTCGGCGAGCGCGGGAAGTCGGATGATCCGCCATCCGCCCTCGTTCTCGAGGCGCCCGGAGAGATCGTCCTCGTGCCATCGGGTCTGGACCACGATGACCGATGCCCCCGGCGCGAGCCTGGACTGAGCCGTCATCGTCCACCACTCCCAGTGCGAGTCCCGGTAGACCTGGGATCGGGCAACGTCGGCGTTCTTAACGGGATCGTCGATGACAAGCAGGTTGAGCCGGCGCCCGGTAAGCGCCCCCCCGATGCCGCACGTGATCATCTCCCCGTGGCCCTGGGGGTCGTCGGTATGCCAGACATCGGCGGCCTTGGAGTCCGGGGCAAGTCGAAAGTTCAGCGTGCCCGCGTGGGCCGTCGCAGTGTTCCGCACCATCCGGCCCCACCCGCTCGCAATGCGAGCCTCATATGACGCCACCCCAACCCGTAGTGAGCGGTCGAG
>DAOVEW010000090.1 GCA_030668755.1 Bacillota bacterium
TCTCGCACCGAACAACCGCTTCACCCGCGGCTATCTGATGACTGACTGGCAGCATGATACGGCACGCGAGGTGGACTGGATATCGGGCGCAGCGATCTGCATCAGGCGGGAGGCATGGCAGGATGTCGGTGGGTTCGACGAGGGGTTCTTCATGTACGCCGAGGACATAGACTGGTGCCTTCGGGCACACCAGGCCGGCTGGCGGATCTGGTACCTGCCGGATGCAGCCATCATGCATCGGATTGGCCGAAGCAGCGACCAGCGACCGCTCGCTATGGTGCTTGCGTTTCACCGGAGCATGGCGCGTTTCTACCGGAAGCACTACGCGGCCCAGTGGCCCTTTGTGCTGCGCTGGCTGCCGGCCTTCGGCATCTGGGTGCGGGCAGCGCTCATCATGGGGCAGGCCCTGTCCAGCCGCGCGCGCGACCTGCTGCGACCTCCGCGGAGACGACAGCCGTGAGCCGTTCATCGCGACCAGCTCAGAGCCTTCTTGCAGCCGCCGTCGTGCACGACGTGGCACTGCTAGTTGCCGTCTTCTATGCGCCCATCCTCTGGGGCGGGGTCGCCATTCCCGAGTTCCATTCCGCCGGCACGCTCTCCGCATCGGGCGGGCAGGCGTTCGTCGCCTCTTTCGTCGCCATCGCCGCGCTCGCGGCCCTCGTCGCCCGCTGGCTTCAAGGCAGGGGGCCGGCCGTGCTCCCGAACGCCGTCAATCTCCCTGCCGCTCTGCTTCTGGCGATCTCGGCCCTGAGCGCCCTCTTCTCGGTGAGCCGCCACGCGAGCGCTTTGGAACTCGCGCGCCTGACGGTTGGAGTGCTGCTGTTTTGGCTTGTGGCAAACCGCTCACTCCTTCCGGCGACTCCCGCCAACCTCGTGGCGGCCTCTTTCGGCTGCTCGGTCATCTTCACGCCACTCATCCCCATCCCCGGCGAGGCGGGAGTTGCCCTGAAGCTCTTCGCCATCATTGCGCTGGCCGCCACCTGCGCCATCATCGTGGCCAGGCGCGAGGACACCGATCCGACGCGCTGGCTGCTCGTCGCTCTCGTTCTCTCCGCCGCCATCGCAGTCGCTCTGTACGGCCTGAGGGAGAAGGTCGAGGTATTTCGCCAGCTGGACAACCCGAGCTGGCAGATCTTCAGCACCTTCTTCAATCCGAACCCGCTCGGCGGGTTCCTGGCCATGATGTTCCCCCTTGCGTTCAGCCTGACGCTGGCGGCGGCGGCGCTCTGGCAATGGCTGCTCTGGGAGTTCTGCGCGGTTCTGCTGGCACTGGCCATCCTGCCAACGTACTCCAAGGGCGCAATGCTGGCCTTCGTCGTCGCAATGGCCTGCTACGGCATTCTCATGGCATGGCAGAGCGCAGCAGCGCGGCGCGTCCTGCGCTGGGCGCTGGTGGTCGTGGTGCTGGGAGCGCTCATCCTGGGAGTGGCCACCTGGCAAGCGACATCAGTTCGCTCGCGCCTGACGTCAGCCCTCGGCGCTCAGCAGACATCGAACATGTTCCGCATACTCACCTGGAAGGGAACCGCCCGGGTGGCCGCCGCCCATCCCTGGATCGGAGTGGGCCCCTCCGGCTTCAAGTACATCTATCCCAAGTACGCGATCACAGGCTATGTCGGGGCAGTGCATCAGAACTACCTGCAGATGTTCGCAGAACTCGGCGTCGTCGGAGGGGTGACGTTTCTCTGGCTGCTCGGCGCGGTGCTGTTCACGGGAAAACGCGCGCTCCGCGCCGCGAAGGACTTCCCAGGGCGTGCACTCGCGATCGCCGGCCTCTGCACTCTCATCGCCTTCCTCGTGCACAGCTTCCTCGAGTACGACTGGTACATCGGCGCGATTGGCGTGACCTTCTGGCTGATGGCCGGGCTATTGACTCATCAGGCGTTGGGCCGACCTGTTCTGGCGCTTCCCAGCTCTGATGGGAAGCCGCGGGCGCGGCGACGGAGAACGCGGACCGATACCCAGCCTGCGCTGCCCCAGCTCCCGGAGGCGCGCGAGCTCCCGTGGCCGGGAAGCACCGGCGGACGAACCGCGGCTGTGCTGGTGGTTGCCCTTGTCCTCTTGGCCTGCGCCTGGCGCCCCGCGAGAAACGCGCTTGCCCAGCAAGCCCTTAACCGAGGCGACGATGCCCTCATGTCCGGAAACGCACGCGCTGTCGCGCGCCACTACGGGAAGGCCACCGAGTACGACCCGGACTGGGCGAGGGCTTGGGACCGATTCGGTCTCATCACCGGGTTTACGGGCAGTGTTCCGGACAGCGCGGAGGGAGAAGATGCAAGCCAAGAGCTCATCCAGCAAGGGGAGCAGGCGATCAAGCGTGCGATAGAGCTGGAGCCGACGAACCATGGCCCTCGGGTGAGCCTGGCGCGGCTGTACGAAGAGACGGGCCGGATGGACGAGGCGGTGCAGCGGTACCGAGAGGCCCTCGAACTCTTCCCGAACTACACCAAGACCCTCCTGCGCCTGGGAGACGCGTACCGCAAGCTCGGCCAAGAGGAGGATGCGCTGCGCACCTATCGCCGACTCGCGGCGTTGGAGGACAGCCCCGCCAATGCGTACCGGGCCCTGGCAGGTGTTGACATAGACACAAACTACGGGTTCGTACACTACCAGCTTGGGCGAGTCGCCGTGCAAGACTACGATGAGAGCGGGGACCGGGAGAGCCTCGAAACAGCGCTGTCGGAGTTCAACGCCGCGCTCCGGGTTGTCCGAGATTACTTCACCACGGCCGAGCCGACAGACAAGATGTTCCGCATGCTTCGCCGCCCCCGCGAAGTGCGAACCGAGGATATGAAAAAGCTGGAGGCGCAGCTCCGGTGGCGGCTAGCCCAGGTACACGAGCGACTCGGTGAAATGGAGCAAGCGGTGGAGGAGAGGAGCGCGGCGCGCGTGATCTGGCCGCAGGTCGCCGAGGCCGTTGCAGCGGAGGACGAGGGGGAAGCGAAGTGACTCCTCCGGCGAGTCCCCAGCGGCCCTCCCTGCTGGCGAGGCTGAGCCTGCTCGTAGCCGGTCTCGGCACCTTTCTGGGGGCCACCATATTGCTCGCCTCGAACATCGGCGCAGAGCCGGTTCCCCTTGCCGTGATCGCCGATTCCGCACGCAGCTATCTGTCGGGCCGGCCGCTCGGCGACGATTCGCAGCTCGCGTACATCTTCTGGCATCTGCGGCTGCCGCGCGTCGCGCTGGGGGCGCTTGTGGGAACGGCCCTGACGGTTGCCGGCGGGTCCTTGCAGGGGCTGCTGATGAACCCGCTTGCGGACCCGTATTTGGTGGGCGTGTCCGCGGGCGCGGCGCTGGGAGCAAGCGCGGTTACAGTCTTGCACTTCGGCCACCTGGCCGGGGGCGCAGTGAAGTGTCTTGTTGCGTTCGGCTCCGGCGCCCTCACCATGCTGCTCGTGCTCTGGCTGGCGCGGTCCCAGCGACGCATCCAGCGGAACGCCTTCATACTCGCCGGAGTGGTCGTCGGGTCCTTCATGTGGGCGCTCGTCACTTTGCTCATGACGCTCGCGGGCCAGGATCTCCAGACCGTCGTGTTCTGGCTCATGGGGAGCCTCTATGGGCAGCTCGACTGGCGGGTTGTCGCGGTCGCTGCGCTGCTAATTGGCATCGGATGCTTTGCGCTGTACGCCTATGCCCGCGACCTCAACCTGCTCGCCCTCGGCGAAGAGCAGGCGCGGCATCTCGGGGTGGAGACCGAAAAGCTCAAGCTCGGGGTGATCATGTTTGCGGCTCTCGTCACGGCGGCTGCGGTCTCGGTAAGCGGCATCATTGGATTCGTGGGTCTGGTCATCCCCCATATCGCCCGAAAGCTCGTCGGGCCCGACCACCGTGTGCTCCTGCCCACGGCCGGTCTGCTCGGGGCTTCCTTTCTGGTGTGGGCCGACACGCTGGCGCGCGCAATCAGCGAGATGTTCCCGGTCGGCGTGCTCACAGCCGTGCTCGGCGCACCGTTCTTCTTCTACTTGTTGAAGCGCAGGAACCGGTAGGGCGGTTCTCTCTGGGAGCTAGCTGATGCCCCAGAACTCCAACGCCTCGTTCCTCGGAATGCCGGCTTCGCGCAAAATGGTACGAACGTAGTCGACCGAGAGTTGGCCGTCGCTTTTGTCGGCCTGCACGGGGATCGGTCGCGCCAGTCGGGGATGCATCCAAAGCCTATGGTCGCCGCGTGTTCGGACGAAGTGGAAGCCGTGAAACTGGAGGAGTGCCTCGATCTGACGCGTCGACCTCGGTGGCAGACGCGCCATCTCAATGGAGAGATGCTACGCTCGTGACATAGTCAAGTTGCGATAGCAGCGCCGGGATGAAATCGACAGTAGGCGGTCGTCGCACCTCGTGGACGAAGACGAGCATGGTATGGTCTTCTCTCGTGATGGGTTGCTCTGGTGCGGGATCAAGCGCGAATTCCCTGAGTGCGTCCAGCGGTGTAGGTCGCGATATCTGGTGGCGCTGGCCCCTCTCAAACATGTCGATGACGTAGAGCTCGAGCGCATCCTTCAGTGCGGTGCGTGCCTCATCTTGTGTGCCGCCGCAGGCTGCTATGTCGACCTCGCAGGCGAGCGCGGTCCATGCGTCGCCGTCACGCTTGAACAGGAAAGTGAAGGGGATCGCCAGCCTTTCCACCGCTTGCTCCATGTTCATTCACCCTCTCTCGTAGGCAATCAGCAAACGAGTGGCATGGCTTTGGGGGGCTTCAGAGGAGAGCTGCAGGCTGCGACGATGCCACCACAGGGATTATAGCCCTTATGCCCTTTCTGGTAAACCACCGTGGGTCCTTTGAGTTCTTCCACATGTCGAGCCACAGCTACAACGACGGTGGCCCTATAGAGACTTTCTGTAGGGATTGGCGCGAGTCCTTCCTGCGCCTGAGGGCTCTGCTGCGCCCAATCCTAGTTCCGATACCCCATCGTCCCCGCGGGCAGAGCTTGTGATATACTGGATCCAGTGTGAGGGGAGTCGTGGGGCAGGCGATGGCGGAGTTGTCGCCCGAGGAGTGCGCGGGGTATTGGTGGTCTGCGTCGCACCGAATCTACTCTCTCTGTGATATAATGACGACCATGCGCTTACTATTGCGCGCCCTGAAGAAGATGTTTGCGACTGCCTTCTGGCTCGGCGGCCTGTGGGGCGGATGTTGCACGGTAGTTGGGCTCGCCCTACTGCTCCTGTCTTTGTTTCTTCTGCTGCTCTCCTGGATCATATCCCTAGCTACTGGCAGCGACTGGGGTTACCGGATCTTCTTCGGCTGGTAAGACCGTCGGCAACCCGAGCCTCGCCATATCAATCGGCACTGGAGGTGATCGTGGAGACAAGGACGTGGAGGGTGCTGTGGTGGCTAATAGGAGTTCTGACCGCGCTCTACATGCTGCTCGGTATGCTGCGCGGCCTCATCGAACACGCGCCGCCGGCGGTGCTGGCGCTGGCGATGGTAGGGGACGCGGTCTGCGGGGCCGTGGGCACCTTCATAGTGTGGTGCCCCATCTTTCTGCTAGGCGCATGGGTGCGGCGGCGGTGCGTCGGGAGGGGAGGCTAAAGTGGACGTGCTGACACTCGATTTCCCGGGCACTTCAAGGCGGCCGAGGGGTAGAGGGGCGGGAGAATCGGGGTCATACTAGGAGTTCTGACTGCTGCGCGCAGAAGGAGGCGTGATCTGTGCTCGGTTGCCTGCTGACTCCGCTGTTCGTGGTCTGCGGCGTACTGTGGGCCGTGTTTCCCAGATGGGCGATGTATCTGTTCCTGGGAGTGGAGCTTCTAGTGTTCTGCTGGCCGCTGACGGCATTACGCACGGCCCGCACGGTAGTTGAATCGCTACGGGAGCGACACGAGCTCGAACTGACCGATGCAGAATGGGCGTATCTGCGCAAGCACGCCCTGGTATTTGTCTACCCGGCCAACACACGCTCCCTTTCTGGTCTTGCGTCTA
>DAOVEW010000049.1 GCA_030668755.1 Bacillota bacterium
CTAATCGCCCCGGCAGTGGATCTCGTCGGGCAGCGCGAAGCCCCACACGGTGAGCTCCACCGCGACCTCACGGGAGCCGCCGGGATGCTCGACGCGGAGGGCACCGCGGTATGTGCCGGGCGGCGCCTCTGACCTTTCCCGAGGCACGTAGATGTCAACCCACACCGTCTGGTTCCGGTGGCTGGCGCCTATGGCGTTGTCGGCATCGGGGATGTCGAAGATCAGCGCCTCCCCACTGGGCCCGGGGACGAGGGCATCGGGGTACCAGGCGGGGTCAAGAGATGTGTCCTCGTATCCGGCGGACGGCTGTGCGACGCTGATGGCCCAGGCCTTGAAGAGTGCGATGTTGGGCCCTGCAATCTGCGCGCCGCCGGGCCCGGTGAGCGACTCGAGCTGCACGCGGATGGCGCGTGTAGGCTCGTCGGCTTCGATGACGAGCTGGAAGGCGACGAATTCGTTGCGGGCGCCATGGATCGTGACGCGGCCGGCGGTGTCCCAGACCGCGTTGCGGGCCCGATAATCGCCGGTCGGGTAATCGGAGTGTATGTCTGTTCGGTCTTCAAGATAGCGTCCGGTCTCGGGGCTGACGCGGACACCATCGTTCGTTGCCCAGACGGTGATGGCCGGCTGACTCATGAGATCGTCTTCTCCTCAGTCAAGTGTGGGGCGGATTGGTGTGAGACGCGATCCGACGGTTGAAGGGAATGGCAGCCGAACTCTGGAGGATGCGTCAACGAGCAAGCTATCCAGGTGTGAGTCCGGTGGGCAGCCGAATCGTCTTCGCCGGCTCCTCTGGGCTGCGAAGAGGGGCCGGCCGCCCTACGCTGGCAAGGAGATCGCCATCGGCCTGAGTGAGTGTGTTGAGGCGCTGAAGGGCCTCCTGCACGGTCTCCCGCGTGACCGGGCCGCAGGCGCCGTGTCCTGGGTAGATGTGCTTGGCCCCAAGCCGCAGCAGCCGGTGCAGGGAAGAGCGATAGTCGCTGACACAGGAGCCCCAATGGACGTCCATCCACCCGATGCCTCCGTCGCAGCGGATGATATCCCCTACGAACAGGCTGTCGTCGAGCTTCCATGCCACCGAATCCGGCGTATGCCCGGGCAGATGATAGGCCTGGAGTACAAGGTCTCCGACCTCGATGGTGTCCCCATCATCAACCGTGTAGTCAACGAGGGTCCGCTCGAGTGGGGTGTAGGCAGGACAGTGACGGAGGTGCTCCAGCGACAGGCGATGTGCTACAACGCGCGGCGAGCACCGGGCACATACGGTGGGCAATGCCCCAGCGTGATCCTGGTGGCAGTGGGTTATGAAGAGAGCCACGATCCGGTCCGTGTCTACGCCGTCGGACTGGAGCTGCTCCAGTTTGCTGGGAAGTCCGGCCTCGCTGCCGACGTCGACCAAAGCATACGCGCCGCCGCAATCAAGGGCATAGACAACCTCGTTACGCGACTCAGCACGGTGGATGCGGGACGCGCCCATCGCCTGTCCCTCCCGCTGCCCGGATTCCCGTACGCCGTTCGCCGCCCTGCCGCCCAGCACCTTCCGCCCGGGCCGGAACGCGCTGACGTCCGCTGGACGCCTCGCGCGCAGGAACAAGCCCTGTAGGTGGACAAATAAGGGTCTTGCGGGCGGGCCCACGACGGTGGGCCAAGGAGGGAGGCAATGGTGGACAGGCTCCCCATGCTGCGGCAGGGAACGAGCAAGCGTGTATCGAGCTTCGATACTCGGGGAGGTAACCGCGACTGCTGGACAATTGAAGGCGGTGAGGCCCGAGAGCTGGCCCGCATTGACGGCGCAGGCTGCATACGTCACATCTGGATTACGGTGGACGCGGAGGACGAGTGGTATCTGCGCAAGACGCTGCTGCGCGCCTACTGGGACGGCGAGGACTCGCCCAGCATCGAAGCCCCGCTGGGCGACTTCTTCGGCGTCGGGCACGGGGTAGTCAGCTCCTACTCGTGTGCGGTCCTCAATATGTCGGCCGCTCCGGGTCAGTGGAAGCGAGCGGCCATGAACTGCTGGTTCCCGATGCCCTTCTTGCGGGGCGCCCGAATCGAGGTCGTGAACCAGTCGGATTGCCGCATAGGCTCCTTCTACTTCTACGTGGACTATGAGCTGTTGCCCGAGCCGCCCACGGAGCAGGGGCGCTTTCACGCCAAATGGCGCCGCGAGAACCCGACCGACGGCTGGGTTCCCGTGCGGCCCCAGGTTCAGCCGGATGCGTGGCCGGCCGGCGAGGCCGGCGAGACGCGCAACCTGACTGACCGAGAGAACTATCTCCTGCTCGAGGCCCGCGGCCACGGGCACTATGTGGGCGTGAACCTCAGCGTTCACAACCTCTGCGGGGGCTGGTGGGGCGAAGGCGACGATATGTTCATGATCGACGGTGAGAAGTGGCCGCCCGACATGCACGGGACGGGATCGGAAGACTACTTCTGCCACGCGTGGGGAATGCAGCCACAGAATGCCTTTCTCTACAACGGCGTCTCGTATCACAAGCCGGGAAGCGTGTTCGACTACAACGAGAGGATCACGGTCTATCGCTATCACATCGCAGACCCGGTGATCTTCCACGACTCAATTCGCGTCTCCATCGAGCACGGGCACGCGAACTCGCACAGCAACGACTACTCGTCGACTGTCTATTGGTATCAGAGTGAACCTCACCGCGATTTCTGCGAAATGCCCTCGGTGGGGGAGCGAGTTCCGCGGCCGGATTTCGTGCTCGGCCACGTCGAGCAGCCCGGTCCGCAGCGGACGAAGCTCTCTGTACAGAAGCGGATGGCGCGGAAGCGGGGGGTCCGCAGGCGACGCTGAGATGGCCTCGCCTTCACTGGGTGGACTCGCATGCCCTCGGTCCTTCCGCGTGCCCCAAGGAGAGCACGTGACCCATGTATAGCATGTCAGAGCCTTCACGAACGGATTGGTCGTATGGCCGTTGGCGGCCTGCGGTGACGCTGCTCTGCGGGCTCCTCCTCGCCGGCTGCGGCCGCCCCAAACCGGAGGCGCCCTCACCTCCGGCTCTGCCGCCGGTCGAGGCGGCGGCTCCAGTGACGCTCAACGCAGGAGAGGCCTTCCACTTCGCCGACCACTACCACGGCGGAGAGGCTCCGGCCGAGCTCTCTCGGGGCGCGGACGGCCGCTTCCGCCTGAAGCTCGGCGATGCGCGCCAGCCCGTGCTCTGCGTCCCTGCACCGTATACCATCAGACAGAAAGTCCGCCTCGCGAAAGCGGGCAAGCTCCGCCTCGCCTTCGGGATGTCTCCTGAGAGTTGGAACAAGCTCGGCGCCGGAGTCCGCTTTTGCGTCCGCGTGCGACGGACCGACGAAGTAGCGGACCTTCTATGTCGCGAGGTCAAGCGCTGGAGGGGCGCCGACGCGCCTCACTGGTCCCCTGTCACACTGGAAATCCCCGCCTGCCCCGACGAAGAGGTTGAGGTCGAGCTTGCGACCGAGGTTATCGGCACCCCTCGCGAGGGGCCGCCCGAGGACTTCGTGACTGCCTATGCGCTGTGGGTGAATCCCACACTCGTCGTTCCCACAGACGAGCCCAGACCCAACATCGTGGTTGTCTTCATCGACGCGCTTCGCCCCGACCGGTTGGGGTGCTACGGGTACCCGCGGGACACCAGCCCCTTTATCGATAAGATTGCGTCTGAAGGCATCGTGTTCGAGGATGCCACCTCTCAGGCGACGTGGACCCTGCCTTCGACTCACAGCCTGCTTACCTCGAGCTATCGCTTTCTCAATGGATCAACTATCGCTCGATCTGCGGCATCGGGTGTGAGCGAGGCCGAGCAGCTCATGTTGCAGCCGGTCGCAATGCCCAGCTCACTGCAGGGCGAGCTCGGCAAGGCTGGGTATGCCACTCTCGCGTGCGTGGGCGGCGGCTTCCTCAACCCGGCCATGGGCTTCGACTGGTATTGGTGGCCGGAACATACGCCGATGCTTGCCGACCAGCTCGGTGCTGTCAAGCGCGAGCTTTCAGAGGGCCCTCACGCGCCCTTCTTCCTCTTTCTGCACACCTATGAGGTGCACAACTACTTTCAGGGTTGGGCGCACTGCCTGGATCACTTCGACCGCGGGTACCTCGGCCCGTTGACGGACGTGAGGCGCCTGATGGAGGCCACGCTCCACGGCAGCCCGGATGCCCTGTCGTCGGCGGATCTCCAGTACATCTGGGACCTATACGATGGCGAGATCCGGCACACCGATCGCTATCTGCGGGCATTTCTCACTTGGCTGCTGTCGGAGCCTTGGGGGAAGAACACGGTAGTCGTCATCATCGCCGATCACGGCGAGGCCCTCGGGGGGCACGGTGCGATGAGCCACGGTGGGGTGCCTTACCGCGAGGTGGCCCATGTGCCGCTGCTGGTGCGGCTGCCCGATGGCCGGTGGGGCGGCCGGCGAATCGGCGAGCCGGTGGCTCTTGTTGACCTCATGCCGACGCTGCTGGAGGTAGCAGGCGCGGAGCCTCCATCGGGGATGGTCGGCAGGTCGCTCGTTCCGCTGCTGGCCGGCGCGGAAAGCGGCGAAGCCCCCCCGATCCTCTGCGAGAGCTTGGGCGCGGGTTTGCTGGTTTACGCGGACGACTGGTCATACCTCACGTACCGAGGCGGCCGTGATGAAGCGCTGTATGACCTCGCTCGAGACCCGGCGCAGATGACGAACTTGGCCGAAGCGGCGCCCGAGCAACTGCGCCGCATGCGGCGCGCCTTGTCCGAACTCGCCATGCGGGCTGCGCGGGGCTACCGCGTCGTCGTGGCCGGCCCTCGGCCGGATGAGGTGACCATCGAGCTGGAATGCGATGGGCCGCTGAGCTATCTCGATGTGCCAACCTTGCAGCACAGAAGCGACCTGCAAGTTGGTGAGGCACGCGACGTGCCCAACGCGAACGGCGATACGGGGGCTGCGCGGGCTGGGCATCGCGTTACGCTTAGAGTGCGGGGGGGCGATGACCCCCAGGTACTGCTGTTCGAACCCTTGGATCCAAAGGCTTCGTGCACCCTGTCCGCGCGCGCCGGGGGCAAGCCGGTCGAGGCCGAGCGGTTTCACCTCGGGGCCGACGCCGAACGCCCGGAGCGGAGCCCGATCACGATCGGCCCTGCCATGAGAACGCTGTTGGCGGCGGAGGAGCCGCCTGTGGCGGCCGATGAAGACACGTGGGGGGTATGGCTGTGGATGCCCGCGCACGCGGCGCAAATGCAGGCTTCCCAACGTGCGAGCGCGGCGGAGCTTCCGCAGGCATTGCTCGATCAGCTTCAGACACTGGGCTATCTGCGCTAGCGGGCAGCGCGGTGCCTGAGGCTCGGCCGAGGCTACAGAGCGGGCTCCAAGACGACGATCTCAGTCGGCTCGGGAAGCATGTCCTTTGTTACCTCGATCTCGGAGCCACTCACTCGGCGGACGCGCGATTTGCCTGCCAGGAAGTCATCCACCGGCGCAATGTCAAGTGCCACCTTCGGGGTGCGATAGTGCATCGGGATAGCGATGTGCGGCCGGAGGCGGTTGACGACTGACGTGGCGCCCTTGGCATCAACGGTGAAAGTGCCGCCTACGGGGACCATGAGTACGTCGATGGCGCCCAGCGCGGTCGCGTCCTCGGGGCTGAGAATGTGGCCTAGGTCGCCGAGGTGGCACACGGTCATGCCATCGGCCTCGATGACGCGCGCGATGTTGCGGCCTCTCTCGGCACCTCGTGTCGTGTCGTGATACGCGGCGAGCGCGCGGAACACGATGTCCCCATGCCTCTGCTCGCCGGGGCCTTTCACGACCACCGGGTCTCCGGGGACCATCTTGACGTAGTTATGGTCGGCGTGGTCATGGCTAACGACAGCGAAGTCGGCCGGCTCCTTCAGCGGGCCGTAGCCGATCGCGCCGTCGAAGCCGCCGGGCTCGTAGGGATCGGTGACAATCTTGGTGCCGTCGGCAGTCGTGACGAGAAATGCGGCATGTCCCAGGAACTTGATCTTCATCCTTCTCTCTTCCGTCTCAGGCAATCGGAGCTACCACCCGGCGCGGCGCGCGACTGTCTGCCGGAGCACTTCCGCGCTGCGCGTCAGCCCCGTGTGCTCGTCCTCCGACAGATCGAGCTCCACCACTCCCTGGACTCCACCGCGGCCCAGGCGGGTCGGTAGGCTGAGCGCCACACCGGCGAACTCGCCCGACTCGTGCAGGCTCGACACGGGAAGCACGGCGCCGCTGTCCTCGAGGATCGCAGCGACGACCTCCCGCACCGCCAGCCCAACCGCGTATCCCGCTCCGCCCTTGAGCCTCAGGCACTGGGCTCCTGCCGTGCGCGCGGCCTCGAAGGCCTCTTGCGCGGCCTCTTGCGAGTACCTCGGCGCTTCGGTGAGGGGGCCGCCATCGTACTTGAGTCCGGAGAAGATCGGCACCATAGAATCGCCGTGCTCGCCCAAGATGAGCGCCTCGACGCGGGATGGATCCGCCCCCAGCTTCTCCCCGAGCAGTGAACGAAACCGGAGCGTATCGAGCAGGGTTCCGAGGCCGATGGTCCTGGCAGCCGGCCGGCCCATCTCCGTCGCCGCCAGGTAGGTGAGCACATCCACCGGATTCGTGACCACCAGCAGCACGGCCTCCGCGGCAAGTTGTACGGCCTGCACCTCGCTGAGGATCTCGCGGAAGAGAGCGGCGTTTCGCTCCATGAGCTGTAGCCGGGACTCGTCCGGTCGGCGGCGCAGCCCCGCGGTCACAATCACTATGTCGGAGCCCGATATGGACTGATAGTCTCCTGCGCGGACGCGAGGGCCGCCCGTCGCCGCCCGCCCGTGCGTCAGGTCGAGTGCCTCCCCCTGCGCGGCCTGAGTGGCCACGTCCACGAGGACGAGTTCCTCGCAGGTGCACCCCAGTTCGAGGGCATACGCGCTGGTCGCTCCCACCCGGCCCGCTCCG
>DAOVEW010000332.1 GCA_030668755.1 Bacillota bacterium
CCGGTCGCCGCGTCGCCGCACACGAAGACGCCGTCCAACTCCGTGACCCCAGTGTCCGGGTCACAGGTCAGGGCGCCGCGTGCGGTGACAGCAATCTCGTCCACCGGGTTTGCCACCACCTGGCCCACAGCGTTCACGACCATGTCGCACGGGAGAGTGAACTCCGTCTGCTCGACGGGATTCGGCTGTCGGCGCCCGGACGCGTCGGCATCCCCCAGCGTGTGAACGCGCATCTCCAACCCTACAACGCGCTCGTTCTCCGTCACGACACGGATGGGCGCCACGAGGTAGATCACCCGCACGCCCTCCTCCTCCGCCTCCCAGACCTCCTCCGGCACCGCCGGCATCTCCTCCCGAGTCCGCCGATAGCAGAGGAACACCTCCTCGGCGCCGAGCCGGACGGCGGTCCGCGCCGCGTCCACCGCTGTGTAGCCACCCCCGACGACCGCCACGCGCTCGCCCACCTCCGCGGTCCCAGTGCTTCGCACAGCCCGGAGAAAGTCCACAGCCGCCACGACCCCCTGTGCGTCTTCGCCTGGCACTCCCAGCGGGCCCCCGGCCTGCGCGCCGAGGCCGAGACAGACGGCGTCGTAGCCCTGGCTGCGCAGGTCGGGAACGGCAAAGTCGCGCCCCAGCCGCTTGCCGCACTCAATAGTGACACCGAGCGCCTCCAGGGCCGCAATCTCGCGGTCCAGCATCTGCTCAGGAAGCCGGAACGTCGGAATGCCGTACCGAAGCATGCCGCCGGGCTTCTCCTCGGCCTCGAATACGGTCACTGCGTGGCCCGCCCGCGCGAGGTCCCAGGCGCACGCGATCCCCGCAGGGCCGGAGCCCACGACCGCGACCCGCTTGCCCGACTCGGCAAGGCGGTCCACCTCCGGCTTCCAACCCTTCTGCTGGGCGTGCTCGAGCACGAACCGCTTGATGTCGCGAATGCGGATGGGTTCGTCGAGGTCGCCGCGCGTGCAGGCCGTTTCGCAGGGGTGGGCGCATATGTAGCCGCACACTGCCTGGAGAGGATCGCAGGCGGTGATGAGCCGGTAGGCCTCCTTGAAGTCCCGCTCGGCGACCATGCGGACGTAGCCCTGAGCGGGAACCTGGTTCGGGCAGGCGAACTTGCAGGGCGCCGACAGCCCGGCCTCCTTCACCTGTGCGTGGCCGGGATAGAGAGTCAGCCTCTCCGCCGAGGTGACCTCGTTCACGAGCAGATCGCGCATATCGCCCCAGTTCTCGAATCCCATCTTGTCCATGTACTGGAGCACGCCATCGCACAGGCCGGGCAGAATCCCGTAACCGTGCGCCAAGACGGCGGTGCACAGCCCCACGAGGTCCGCGCCGAAGAAGGCCATCTCCACGGCGTCCCGCCAGGTCTCCACACCACCGGTGGCGGTCGTCCGGACATCGGGGCCGTTTCGCTTCCGAATCTCGAAGATATCGCGCAGCGCAAGGGGCCTGCACCAGGGGCCGGAGGTGCATGTGAGGGAGACCTCCTGCTGCAGGTGGATGACCGACTGCTTTGGGTTCCAGATGTCCACCGGCGGGAAGGCGAGCCGGTTCGCATTTGACCCCACCGCGACCGCCCCGGCCTCGTAGGATGCCTGTGCCACCTCCGCGAGCCGCCCACCCTCGGGACTGAGCTTCACAAACACGGGGATGGAAACCGCGGCCGCAGTGGCTCTGACCACCTCCGCGACGAGCTCGGGCTGCGCGCCCATGGAGGCGCCGCTGACCGGCCCTCCCTCGTGCGCCTCACCCGTGAGCGCTACATTGAAGGACATGTTCGGACAGCCCATGTTCAGCTCGAGCACGTGTGCGCCCGCCTCCTCGAACGCCCGCGCCATGTTTACCCAGCCGGCAATGCCCTCGTCGCCGACGTACGAGTAGTTGGCCATGATGACGAAGTCGTCGTTGACCCGGCGAAGCGATTCCTCCACCAGCTTCAGCGCCTGGTCGAGGTCCAGTCGCTTCTCGGCCGTGAACGCGAGCAGGCCGGCAGGATCGAAGTACGCGTACCGCGGCTCCCGGTTAATGTACGGCGCGGGGTCGAAGGTGAGCTTGATCGAGGCCCCGGACCAACCGTCCTCACAGCCGCGCTCCAGTTGATCGGGGGAGTGCGTCGTCGGCCCGGACGCCAGGATGAACGGGTTCTTGAAGGTAACCCCGGCTATGGCGACGGCCAGCCGGGAATCGTCGGCAGCGCTGGCCATGATCGGATCGAAACTCCTCCTCCATCCTCGGCTTGCCGGCGAACCGGAGCGGCAGCAGAGCGCGCAGGCCGCAGTTGGGCCATGCGCGCCGGCGCGGGCACTTCCAGATTCGTCGCGGCGTCGCGCAGCGGGATCGCTGCCCGCATGTCTTGTATTCGGCGCGAGGTTATCCCATCCCCTCCAGGGGAACGGCACAAGGGGGTATGTTTCGAGGGACGGCCGCCCCACCCCACGCTGGAGGAAATCCCGACACCCGGTGGAAGTGTAATCCAAGAGCGACTCGGTCGCTTGCCGGAGATTGGAGGAGGAGAGGATGAGCAGCTTCGGGATCAGGCCCGCCGGCGACGGGTACGATGCTGTCTCGCTCGGCGAGGTCATGATGCGCATTGACCCGGGAGACGTGCCCACGCGGCGCGCGCGCTATGCCAGAATCTGGCACGGTGGAGGCGAGACCAATGTCGCCGAAGGGTTGAGCGCTTGCTTTGGACTAAAGACGGCGGTCGTTACCGCACTCGTGGACGACGGAATCGGCCGGAACATCGAGAACCAGCTCCGGGAGGCCGGCGTAGATACCTCGCACATCACCTGGTTCAGCACCTCGGGCGAGGGCCGGTTCGCGACCGACGCGAAGGGCACTCTGCACAATGGCGTCAACTTCACGTGGCGGGGCAGGGGCGTCCTGCCGTCCGTCACCGAGTACTACCGCGCCCACACTCCCGTGCGCGAGCTGAAGCCCGGAGACGT
>DAOVEW010000098.1 GCA_030668755.1 Bacillota bacterium
GCTTCTTCTCCTGCTCCTGTCGCTTCCTCTCCAGGAGCTGCGCCGTCAGCACGCGCATCGCGAACGCCCGATTCTTGTGCTGGGAGCGCTCGTTCTGACACTGCGCGACGAGCCCCGTCGGCAGATGCGTGATGCGCACCGCCGAGTCCGTCTTGTTTACATGCTGTCCGCCCGCCCCGGCCGACCGGAAGGTCTCGATCCTCAGCTCCTCCGGGTTGATCTCTGCCTCGTCGCTCTCCGCCACCTCGGGCATGGCGTCCACCGATGCAAACGACGTATGCCGGCGGCTCGCCGCGTCGAAGGGCGAGATCCGCACCAGCCGGTGCACGCCGCGTTCCCCTCTGAGCCGCCCGTACGCGTGGTCCCCCGTCATGCTGGCGGTTATGCTCCGGCTCCCGGCCTCGTCCCCGGGCGTGCGGTCAATCAGCTCCCAGCTATATCCGTGCCGCTCGGCCCAGCGAGCGTACATGCGGGCCAGCATGTCCACCCAGTCGCACGACTCCGTGCCGCCGGCCCCAGCGTTGATGTGCACGATGGTGTTGTGGCCATCGTACTCACCGGTGAAGAGCTGCGCCAGCTCCAGCTTGGCCAGTATCCGCTCCACCTCGGCGATGCCGGCCTCAATCTCCTCTGATTCCGACTCCGTGCTCTCCTCTTCGGCCAGCTCGGCCAGCGTTGCCACGTCTTCCGCCTTCTGCACCAGCTCCCGGATCGGCTCGAGCTCGCGCCTCCGCCGGGCGATCTCGGCATGCAGCCGCTGTGCGGCCGGCGGATCGTCCCAGATGTCTGGGGCGGCCGCCCGCTCCTCCAGTTCTCTCAGCTTCGCCTGGCGCCGGGCGCAGTCAAAGACGGTCCCTCAGTTCTTGCGCTTGGTTGAGCAATTGCTCTGCGCACTCACGCAGCTCGTGAACGTCGGCCACGCGCTACCACCTCCTTGAAATGCCGGATGCGTCGTCGAGCGATGGTTACGCTCCGCGCTCCTCTTCCAACTCTATAGTACGTTCGGGCCTCGCCGGCGTCAACGCTGCCCGCTCACCTCTGCGGACAGCCCCCGGTTTTCCCGATTCCCTCTGCCCCAGGATCTCGTACAGCACAATTGCCGCTGCGACAGCCACGTGGTGCGAGTCACACCTCCCGGCCATTGGGATTCGCACCGTGACATCGCAGATCGCTTCCTGCTCGGCTGAGAGCCCGATTCGTTCGCTCCCCAGAAACAGAACCAGCGGAAGCTCGTACGAGACATCCCGGTAGTCCGTCTCTGCCGCGGGCGAGGTCCCTACGACCGAGCACGGACAACGGCCCCGCCAGGCAGCGAACTGCTCGAAGCTCGTCTGCACTACGCGCTGCGAGAAGATGGCCCCCAGGCTCGCGCGCACAGCGGTCGGATCGTACGGGTCGGTTGATTCGCCTATCAGGATCACGCCCTGCCCGCCCACCGAGTCGGACACTCGCAGGATCGTGCCCAGGCTGCCGGGGTGCTGGATCTGGCTGACCGCCACCCAGCAGGACTCATCGGCGGGCCCAATGTCGTCCAACCGGTCCCACCGCTGGCGCACGAGGGCCGCCACTCCCTGCCGCCCATCCTTCGGTGAGAGGCTTCCGAACACCTCGGGCGTGACCTCCAGTGTCGGTGTCTCTCGCCCCTGTCGCAGAGAGGCGATCTCCGCCGCGGCGTCCCCGTCCATCAGGTCGGGCGCGAGAATGAGCGTCTCGACGTCGGCCTTCGTCCGGAGTGCCTCCGCCACGAGCTGCGCGCCCTCGGCAAAGAACAGCCCCGTGCGCTCCCGCTCCCGGCGGCTTCGCAGCAGCTTCCGAACCTGCTTGATCTGCGCATTTGCCCGGCTCGTTATCAGCATGGTGTGGGTATCTGGGACAGGAAGACCTGCTTGTGCTGACTGGCGGTCACACACGATCAGCAGACCCGGACAGGTCCATCCGTCCGAGCCACCGCCTACGAGCGCCGCCCGCAGCACTTCTTATACTTCTTGCCGCTCCCGCAGGGGCACGGATCGTTGCGGCCCACCTTCTTTCCTTTGCGCTCGGGAGCGCGCCGGCGCGGCAGCCCGCGCTGCGGCGGCGCCTTCAGCGCGGTGGCCGCGGGCGCCGAGGCCGCCATCTGCATCGCGCCCTCCTCTCCCGTCTCGACCGGCTCTCCCTGCGGCGTTCTTCCCAGTCCCAACCTTGCGCGGCGCTGCTCTTCGGTCTCCTGCGGCTCTATCTCCACCCGGAACAGATACCGGATGATATCATCGCGAACTGTTGCCAGCAGTCGCTGCCAGTACTCGTAGCTTTCCTTCTGATAGATGATCAGTGGGTCCACGCCCGAATATCCGCGTAGTCCGATGCCCTCCTCGAGGTCCTCCATCGCCGCCAGGTGGTCGACCCAACGAGCGCTCACCACCCGAAGCGCGATCAGCCGCTCCAGCTCTCGCATCTGCTCGTCGCCGGCCTCTCTAGCGCGCTCCTGGTATGCCGCGACGATGTCCTCCTGCAGCGCCTCCACTAGGTCTTCGTGATCGCGGCACTCGGCCATCTGATCCACGCTCATCCCGATCGGGTACACCTCTGCGAGCGCCTGCTGAAGCGCGGGGATGTTCCAGTCGTCGGGGTGGATCTCCGGGCTCGCGAACTCCTTCACCCGCGCATCCACGAACTCCCGCATATGGGTGAGCACGCTCTCGCGCATGTCCTCTCCGAGCAGCACCCGCTTGCGCTGTTCGTAGATGAGGGACCGCTGATGGTTCATCACGTCGTCGTACTGGAGCCGGTGCTTGCGGATCTCGAAGTTGTGCGCCTCCACCTTCTTCTGCGCGTTCTCTATCATCCGGCTCGTGATCCTGGCCTCGATGGGCTCGTTCTCCGGCCACTTGCTCAGGAAGAACTCCAGGCGCTCCGGGCCGAACAGCCGCATGAGCTCGTCTTCGAACGAGACGTAGAAACGCGACGATCCGGGATCGCCCTGGCGGCCCGCGCGCCCGCGAAGCTGGTTATCGATCCGCCGGCTCTCGTGGCGCTCCGTGCCGAGAATGTGCAGTCCCCCCAGCGAGAGCACCTTCTCTTTGTCGCGCGCGCAGATCTCCTCCGCCTTCTTCCTGGCCGCCATCAGTTGCTCATCAGTTGCCTGGTCGGGCTCGACGCCGTCCGCGCGGAGTAGCTCGTTGCTCATCTCCTGGGGGTTGCCGCCCAGCAGGATGTCAACACCGCGGCCCGCCATGTTCGTGGCAATGGTCAGCGCGCCCGGCCGGCCCGCCTGGGCGATGATGTGGGCCTCCATCTCATGGTACTTCGCGTTCAGCACCTGGTGCCGCACACCCCGTTCCAGCACCTCGGCCAGCTCGCTGTACCGCTCCTTGCCCAGCCCGATCAGCTCGGCCAGCCGCTGTGCATTCGGCGCCATCGTTACGTCCGGGTTGATCCCGAATGCACGCAGCAGGGCCGCCGGCCGCCCCATCGGTATGTCTTCCAGCCTCTGATAGCAGATGATCTCGGCGATGCGAAGCCGCTCGCCGTCTCCAATCGACCCCTCGCCCGACAGACGCTGGATGAGGTCCTGGATCTCCTGGGCCAGCCGTGACATGTGAGTCAGACGGTGCTCGATCCGCCGCTGCTCTTCCGGCTGCGCGATTCGCAGAGAGCTGTAGTCGAAGTGGGATACCGCAGACTCCAGGTGTCGGACCTCCCGCTCGACTTCTCCCAGACGCACTCGCAGCGCCCGCTCCAGCTCTCGCCGCTGTGTCTCGCTCAGCTCCTTCGTATCCAGCAGTGCGTCTTCGAGCAGCAGTAGTTGCGCCAGAAGCTGCTGCCGCTCGGGCTTCAACCGCTCGCTCAGCCGCTCCGACACCTCGATCGAACGCGTGCCCACCAGCGTCGGCCGTCCCAGGCTCTTCATCCGGAGTATCTCGGCGGCGATGCCGTGATATTTCGCCTCCTGCGTCTTGTAGATCAGATCGGGATGGTCTGCTCGGATCATCGGCCGATGGGTCGGCACTACAACCGCCGGGATCCCGTAGACCTTGATGAATTCCGCCTCCTCGGTCTTCGCCGTACCGGTCATGCCCGCGAGCTTCTTGTAGAGGCGGAAGAAGTTCTGGTGCGTGATGGTCGCGGTGGTCACGTTCTCCCGCTCGATCTGCACTTTCTCTTTGGCTTCGATGGCCTGGTGCAGCCCCTCCGAGTACCGCCGCCCGTACATCAGCCGGCCCGTGAACTCGTCAACGATGATGACCTTCCCGTCTCGCACCACGTAATCCACGTCCCGTTGATAGCACCCGTGCGCGCGCAGCGCCGCACTGACGTGCTGGAAGAACTCGAGGTTCTCCGGGTCCGCGAGGTTCGATATCCCCAGCTCGCGCTCGGCCTTGCGCGTCCCGTCTTCCGTCAGTGCCGCGCTCTTGGCCTTCTCGTCCACGATGTAGTCCGTGTCCCGGTTCAGCCGGGGGATCACCCTGTCCACTCGCCGGTATAGCTCGGTCGGTTTGCTCCCTGCCCCTGCCAGGATCAGCGGCGTCCGCGCCTCATCGATGAGCAAGCTGTCCGCCTCGTCCACGATGGCGTAATGCACGTCCCGGAGCACGAGCCACTCCGCGTAGTCCATCGTGTTGTCGCGGAGGTAGTCGAAGCCGACCTCGGAGTTGGTGGCATAGGTCACATCGCAGCGGTAGGCCTCTTTGCGCTCCTCGTGCCCCATGTCGTGCTGGATGACGCCGACAGTCAGCCCGAGCGCTTCGTAGATGGGAGCCATCCAGTTCCGGTCTCGCTTGGCCAGGTAGTCGTTATGGGTGAGCAGGTGCGCGCCCTTGCCCTCCAGGGCGTTTAGGTAGAGAGCCAGCACTGCGACCTGCGTCTTCCCCTCGCCTGTCTTCATCTCCGCCACCCGGCCCCAGTGCAGCATGATCGCCCCCACCATCTGCACGTCGAAGTGCGCCATGAACCGTTCTTGCTCGTACTTGACCCCCTCGGGCTTCACGCGCTCCTCGAAGGTTTCCGCCTCGGCCAACGGCAGCACCAGCTCTTCGGGCGTGATCCGCTCATCACGGTACACACGGAACCGGACCTGCTGGTTCCCGAGGAGTCGCCAGGTCACTTCCTTGACCAAGGCATACGCCTCGACCAGCAGATCGTCCAGAGTCTCTCCGTTCGCCAGCCGATCCCGGAACTCGTCCGTCTTGGCCCGGATCTGCTCGTCGCTGAGCTTCTGCATCTCCGGGCCAAGCGCGTTGATCTGCCCGACGAGCCCGCGCGCCCGGCTCAAGTCGCGCCGTGTGGAGTCGAAAATCGCGGAAAGTATCGCCGACATCGGTCCCCTTATGCAGGAAAGCCGCCTCCGCGGCGTCCCAAGCGCATTATACCACGCATAGAACGCGCTGTCAGGTCAGCGCACACCGACCGAGCAGGACGCATGTGCTCCCCGCCGAACCTCCCTTCCAGGATACGAAGGCCGTGTTGGGCAGGAGGTTGCCTCCTGCCGCAGGCGACGCGAACAGAAGTCCTTCTACCGCCTCGGAGAGACTCGGCAACACGCAATGCATCGCTTCGTCGCCGATAGCATGCTCGGGCGTCTTGCTAAGTGGCTCCGCGCCTTCGGGTTTGATGTGTTCTACGATCCCTTTCTCGATGACCACGACGTTGTGGCAAAGGCCAGAGAGCGGGACGCCGTCGCGCTCACGCGCGACACCAGCTTCCCACAGCCGTCCGACGTCACCATCGTGTTCGTCGAGGACGACCACCTGGACGATCAGCTCCGTCAGCTCGTTCGAGACGGTG